>DFBD01000208.1:1136-4188 GCA_002367255.1 Rhodobacterales bacterium UBA3089
GGGATACCCCCGGGACGCGACCCCTTTCAACCGATAAATCGGAAATGTCGTCTCAGATAATCTGCTTGGCGATATACCAGGCAGCTGGTGCGCCCAGCACAAAACCCACCAAGGCCGACAACACAACCGGTTGCGTTGTGTCATAGCCCATGGTCAGAGCTGCGACCATCAGAATACCGGCCAGCGACGTGCCGATCACGGCGTAGAGAATGAGAGCCAAACGGAACATACGTCCCTCCTCGTCTTGAATGCGTGTTTCGCGAGGAGCGTAAAAGGTGTATGCGGAATCCGTCTTTGATCTGGGTCATAAAACCGCGCCGCAGGGGGGGGCTAGTCGTCGCCCATCATGCGTTTCGCAATCAGCAATGAGACCGGCAATCCCAGCACCAGGCCCAACCCTGCAAGGCCCAACAGGGGCCACAGCCCGCTGACGCCATTGACCAAGCCAACCACGACAAAAACGCTGGCGATGGTGGATCCGACGATCCCCTGAAACAACATGGCAAGTTTGAACATGAGGGTCCTTACAGCTTTGCGCTAGAGCCTGTCATAGGCCGACGGCGGGGCGGGCTGACCCACCCCAGCCGGGGTTCATCCCTTGTCGGCGGTGCGCATACGATCCATCAGGTTCGTTTTCAAAACGAACTGATGATACAGCGCGCCAAGGACGTGCAGGGCGATCAAAGCCAGAAGAAAAGGCTTCATGATTTCATGGGCTTCCGCGGCATTTTCCACACCGCCGAACCAGGCAACAGCCCCCGACATTGGCATCAGGATCATGAACGCATACAGCGCAAGATGCGTGACCTTGGCGGCCAGTTTCATCAACGCCGGTTCTTCCTCAGGCAGGGCCGGCGCGCCGCGCTTCATCTTGACGGAAATGCGAACAAACGCCAGAACGGCGATCAGAATACCTGTTGAAACATGCTGGAAAACCAATGGGTTGAACGCAATTTCACGTCCGTGTTCGAATGCTTCCCAAGCCTCGGCAATGGCGTCATGCAGAACGTATTGAAGAACGATCAGGGCGAAAACGATCCAGTGCAGAGCGATCTGCAAACGGCTGTAACCTTTGGGCATGTGGGCCTCCATTCATGCTGTATCCTGTATATACGGGAAAACGAATGAAATCTGTCGTTATTTTTTCTTCACGAATTCTGTAAGAATAACAATACGTTGCCCTTCGACGCGACCTTCGATATGGGCGGGATTATCTGCCACCAGGCTGATCCCGCGCACCGCCGTGCCGCGTTTGGCGGTGAAACCACCGCCCTTGACCGGCAGATCCTTGATCAAAACCACATTGTCACCGGCGTTCAGCGTGACGCCATTGCTGTCCTTGTGGGCGCTTTCGGCGGCGATGTTATCGACCCAGGCCTGGGTGTCTTCATCCAGATAGACCTGGTCCATAAGGTCCTGAGACCAATCGGTTTTCAGCCGCTTCAACATGCGTACGGCCAGCACCTGAATGGCCGGGTTTTCGTCCCACATTGCGCTGGCCAAACCGCGCCAATGGTCAGGCTGGGGCGTGCCTGTGATCTGGTCCGAACAGGTCGCACAAATGGCGACCGAGGCGCCTTCGGGGCCACCGTCTACGGCGAAGTTTGTGAGGGGCAGATCGGCGGCGCAGAGGGGGCAGGACATGACGGGCTCCGTTCGGTGGGAATGCGAATTCTTTAACGTTGTTAAAGAGTGTTTTGGGACCAAGTTGCAAATCTTTAAACCCCTTTTGGGGCGAATTTTAACATTGTTAAAGGAGGCCCCAATGGCCCGATACGTGAAAGTGTCCGAGGCACGCGCGCAGTTGACCAAACTGATGGTGCTTGCCGAGAACGAGTTGGAATGGGTCATCCTGACCCGCCACGGAAAACCCGTCGCGTCGCTGGTATCACACGCCCAGATGATGCGGATTTTCGATGATGAGAACATCGACCTGTTCGGGCCGATCAATCCCGAGACCGGCCGGCAGATGGGCGCAGCCTGGGTGAAGCGGACGGGGTGGATGCGGGGGGAGGACGGACCAGTTGAGATGGAAGCCCAAGGAGACGAGGACGTGAGGTGGCGTTGGTGGGACTGGCGGAAAAAGACAAGAATTCCAAAACCAGTTAGTCGTCAGGAAGATCAACGACGTCATGAACTTCGAGAATTGAATACGCAACGGGACGAATTGCGTTGAGTTGCACTTTCACGTCCACATTAAATCCCTTCTTGTAAATATTCTCGTCGGAATTGCGAATTTCATGCTTTATCCGCTGCTCAGCGAGCTCAGATCCATAAGTAATGGCAAGCGATTTGTCTGAGATTTCCGAAATCAGCACCCTCTCCCCAGACCATTTTCCTAGTGGGGCGTTTCCAACATCAGATCGTGTAAATACCATCAACACACGTTTATGATCTTTCGATGTTTTCTCTTCCAATCTCAAAAACTCACCGTCGATAACTTCCTTAATCACTTTCGATTCACTGCTCGAAAATGTGAAAGTCGCTTCAACTTCTCTTTTTCCGTCCCGGAAAGTAGCAGCCTCCAGCGTCGCGCTAGATAGGGGATCACGGGCGATCGCTTCAACGCTACCCGCCCATCTACTCAAGTCACCTTTGGACGTATTCTTTGGAATCACCCCCTTAGCGAGTGCCTTGAATCGCTCCTCCCAAGTCTTAACGAACTCTATTGCAAGGAAGACCTTCTCCGCTTCAGAAGCCATAATAGGCAGGGCGAACCCAGCGTAGGGTATCAAGTCCGCAATAATTGACCCGGGACGAATCTGTTGAATGAATACCTCAGCATCATCGCCGTCAAAGTTTGGGTTTAAATAGGCTGCGAGTTTGTATTCATCTGCCAGCGACGTAAATGCACGAACAAAGGCGGATAGCGGGACTGGTTGCGAGTTGTTAATCTTTAAAGTCAAAATGACTGGCGACTGTTCCATAGCTCTCTTGTAAGACAACATGCTCTGTTCGCCAATATCGCTTAGGTAGATTAAAGATTCACTATTTGTTCTGATGCTATTTCATTAACAATTGGTCGCCAAGGGCAGCGCCTGACCCTGGGTGG
>DFBD01000208.1:4272-4398 GCA_002367255.1 Rhodobacterales bacterium UBA3089
TTTTCTTTGAAATTCGCTTTCGCCCACTCGCTCTAGAAAATGGACTGCTTTCAGCTGTCCATTTTTAGAGCGCTAATAAAGGCCTCTTGCGGGATGTCCACTTTGCCGAACTGGCGCATCTTCTTT
>DFBD01000123.1 GCA_002367255.1 Rhodobacterales bacterium UBA3089
TGCCGTGCAGGCCCTGGGCGACCTCTTCCTCGTAGCGTTGTCGGTTCAGTTCGGCGAGGCGGCGCAGGACTTCGATCCGGGTCGGTTCCGATATGGTGAAACGAACACGGTCGTTTTCGGGCAGGTAGGGAACCTCGTGAAAGCCATGCCCGAGGTCGAGATCGTCCCAGCCATATGCGCGGGCGACGGCGAGGTCGATTTCGCGGTGCAGGTCGCGGAGGTTGGCAATTCTCGGATCGGCATCGTCGGAGTCGTGATAATGGCGGTATAATTTTGTGAGCCCCTGTTCCTCTACCAACATCCAATCCCGGCGAGCCTGATCATAACTCGACCCCAGTTCGGTTAGGCGCTGCTCTTCGTCAGACCCTTTGACATCGGGGAACGCGAATGGCTCGAGTGCATCGGTCGGGCTGTATCGAAGGTCGCTTTTCAAACGAGATGAATGTTGCCAAGCGAAGGGCGCATATAGACCAGATTGCAGGACGGCAAAATCATCATACCCATTCAAGGAAAAGGCGACGGTCGCGTCGGAAAACACCATGCCCGCCGAAACGAATGAGAAAGCCAGTGTCTTGCTGACACGCGTAACAGCCAACACCCGTTCCATCGGCTCTTGCTGTGGGTCCCAGCCCTTGGGATGTTTCTCGAAATGATGTCCGCGCCCGATGGCGTGAAACAACCCGCTCCTACGGCCTTCGTAAAGCCACCATTCATTTCTTAAGGGTTCGGCGCAAACAAAGTTTCCATCCTTTTTGCGCCGGTAACGGTCCGGTTTCACATGCTCAAGAACATGAAGATATGGTGACTTGTATTCTTTTGCCCGCTCTTCAGGCCAGTCCCAGAAATTGATTGCCCATCGGCTTGGCCTTTGTTGAGGATCAGAGTTTAAGTTTTGACCATTCAGATAAGGAAAAAGGACATCGGAGTTCTGTGGGTCAGCATCCAGCATCTCTTGAGCTTGTTCTGGCGATAAAATGAAGCCCAGACCACGTGTGATGCACCCCTGAAAGGCAATTCCGGCATTCTGCTTGAGACGTTTTGGGGTCCATTCGTCTTGAGCGGATAGAAACGGCGAAATATGTGGAACACTTCTGCCCAGCAAAGAATACAAGCCACGCCATTCACCTTTGTGAACATGAACCCGGCTCGTGACGACGGCTGCCGCCCCGGGCCAAGGTTCATTCGGATAGGCCGAATGAATGACGGAACCGTTCTGAACCATGGACTCAAGGCCGACTTGGCGCGTGTCACCTTCCGCAATGGTATTGACGGCAAGCAATCCAGATCCGCCGCCATCACGCAGCAAAGCAAACGCACGCAGGAAGAAATATGCAACCAGATCGGCCGATCCTTTGCGGCCTTCTGCGATGATCGACACCAGCCAATCCCGATATGCCGTACCAAATGCGCCGGTGATCCGTTGGCCACCAAGAAACGGGGGATTTCCGACGATTGCGCTGAACCCGCCATTCTCCCGCTCGAACACTTCGGGAAATTCCAGCGGCCAGTGGAAGGGATTCCGTGGTTCACCGTTCGGCGCGTCCTTGGCCAGATCCCTGCGGGCCTCGCGCACCAGGTTTCCGAGCGCCTCGCTGTCTCCTCCCGCCGCCTTGTCCGCCAGTGCCGCGAGGTTCTCGAGGCGGGTTCGTCTGGTTCCGACTTTGTCCTCGGCGAACACCACGCCGACCAGCGCATCGGCTATCCTCTCTGGCAATTGCAGCGCGGTGCGAGATTTGGTATCGAGCGCGGCCATGGCCTCGACATCGTGGATGTCGCGGATCGGAATCTCGCGCAGGCGGGCACGCAGTTCGATTGCCTGGTCGACAGAGGCCCGGATGCTGCTCCCGAACAGGCGGCGCTGGGCGCTTCCCTTCGGGTTCATGTCGAGTTCGATCAACTGCCCCAGATCATGGATGCCGAGCAGGCTGTCGCCACTGCGCAAATTGTGGTCGAGAAACCCGAACGGCCGTCCCTTGGCCACCGTCGTCAGCCACAACGACAGTTTTGCCAGTTCGACCGCCAGCGGATTCATGTCCACGCCATAGAGGCAACGCTCGGCAATCAGACGGCGGGCCAGGATCGCCCGTTCCTCGATGTCGCTGGACAGCAATTCCGATGCATCGACCTGTTCGCCATTCAGAATGCGCCCCTCGCTGTCTATCCGTCGCCCGTTCACCTCTTCACGCGCCCAGGCTTCGATCAGGCGGTCGGAGAGCCAGCGGCAGGCCTGAACGAGAAAAGCACCCGAACCCATGGCGGGGTCGCAAATCTTGAGGTCCAGCAGGTCCTTCGCCGATTTCAGCTCCCATTCGGCGGGCGGTTTGCCTTCGGCCGGGCCGCGATAGACGACCGGGGTCAGGGTTTCCTCAAGGATCTTTTCCGTCAGGCTCTTGGGGGTGTAATGCGTACCGCTCTCGCGCCGGTCGGTCCCCAGAACCACGACGAACGCCCCGGACTGGTGGACGAGGGGATAGCCCCATGGGTCGGTGCGCAGGAGGGTAGCGTAGGGAAGGATACGGTCACGCAGTGACGCATCGCCCCGGCAAACGGTCAAGAGGCGCGAGGATAGCTGGTCGTCGGCATCCCAATCCAGAGCATTGCGGATCGCGGATTTCGACCGCTCGCTGCGCTCTTCGAGCAAAGACACGACCTTGTCGCTGCCATCCAGTCGGGCAGACTCGATTTCACCCAGGGTGACGCGCGGGTCCTTGGCCTTGGACGAGCTGTCGAGTTCCAGCGTCACGTCATCGACACGTTTGACCGTGCGTTCCAGCAGGCCCTCATAGACGTGGCCGATCTGCTCCACGTCCAGCGCGCGGTAGGACAGGGTGCGCCCCTGGAAAATCTGGATTGCCTCCAGCAGCAACAGCACGGTCCTGTCGTCGATCGGCAGCGGTTCGGCCGGATCCGTGCGCCAACTCGTGCCGGGTTTGCGCCCTTCCAGGAAGGGATAGCGATCCGGATCGAAAAGGGAGCCGCCCAAGGCTGGCAGATGCAGTGTAGGGTGTTCGATCCCGCCATAGACACTGCGGAACAGGGCCAGAAGGCGTGACCAGGCGGACCGGCGACGTTCGAGAATTTCCTCGGTTTTCGCACGAAGCTGGGCTCGTAACGTGGAAACCGCGTAATAGGCGTCGTAGCGGGAATCACCCAAGAGCAATAGCCCGCGTTCTTCCGCTGCCAGCAGGAACACGAGCCGCATCATCACGGTGAGGCCGGCTTCATAGAGCTCACGCGGATCGATGTCGCGCAGGAGTTCCCGATTGCGGTCCTCATCGGCCCGGTCGAGTGCCTGAACCAGCACCTCGACGGCACGGCGCACCTGTTCCCCCAGAGCGTCGGTGACGTCATCCTGGTGCTTCAGCGAGCGTTCGAACAGGGCGGGAAGCTGTTCGTCCCCGGGCCCGAAGAATCGGCGGACACCGAGCAAGCTGGTGAATGCGCGCAGGGTTTCCGGCTCTTGTCCCCAAAGCCTAGAATACCAGCTTGCGAAGCTCGCCACGCTGCCAGACGGGGCGTGAACTAGCATCCAGCGCTCACCGTTGGTGACGATTCCGATCGGGCAACCGATTGCCCTGAGAAGCGACACCATGCGATCTGCTGGCGTGGCGGCGAGGCCATTGAAGCGACGGGTCGCCTCCAAATCCGTGTCCGGCTCGAACACATGAATGAGCAGGAGGGGATCATCGCCATTGCCCGGATTTACGAGAGCCAGATCGGGGGTAAGGCTGATACCGTGTTCTTGCACCTCGACCGTGAACTTGGCGGGCATGTCACCCGAACGACGCAATATCCCAGCGTCCATCTCAAGGGCGCTTTCTAGAACCTCGGATATCCACGCGCCATGAATAGCGCCAAGATCCGGATCATCCGTATCAACGGAATCGCGCCATTCGTCGTAGGTTTGCCTCAACCGTTTCCTTCGACCCGCCAATATGGCTTCAAGTCCTTGGGGGAAGATTTCATTGAGAACGGGGACAGCCAGGAATGGGCCCGATACCTCGACAAGATTCAACCACTCGTGATTGCTCATTTCAGATCCTCCCCGACGAGAGAGATTGGAACGAGTAATATGACCGCGACGGGGAAGGTATGGTCGATTGCGTTGGAGTACCTTTCTTCGACCGCCAGAACCTCTTTTTCGCGTTCCTTGGGAATTCTTGCCAAGCGTCTTTCCAGCGCTTCGCGATCGCGGGTCAATTGGGTGCGCTCATCATCGGAAAAAAGCGAAAGTTGAACCGGCTCCTCGTCCTCGGTGAGCTCTTTTTTCAATGCCAGTTCCAAATCATCCAAAACCTGTTCGATATTTTTTGCTTCTTTCTGTTTCCGCGTGGTGATCGCGTTTGCGAGGAAGCGTAGCCGATCTTTCGAGCGTGCTTCGACAGCCGAGAGAATGGAGTGCTGGTACTTTCCAAAACGCGTTCGCAGCGCATCAAAAAGAGGCTCCGGAAGTTTCGCTGGTCTTGAGTCATCCAACCAGCGGCGTATCAGGGTTACTCTATCTTCCCGCTTGAACCCGGAATCGCGAAGGAAGCCACCGGCTTCGGTCAGTTCCTCATGAAGGCGGTGGTGATTTCCTCCCGTGATGACCAATCGCGAAATCACTACTACGGTCGGCCCATCGATCTGATCGTCAGGCAAGGTGCGCACCGTGACACGATGGAGTTTTTTGACATCATCACGTGCCCAGATTTCGGCTCGCAAAAGGCGTAGGCTCATTTGAACCAGTCGATGATTGAGATGGATTAGGACGACATCATCCCGCCCTTTGGCTGCGTCATGATCGAAAGTGATGAGGCGAATTTTCTGAGTATAGGGATGCTCAAGCCCCTCCAGACAACGCGCCCACGATCCCGATAATTCCGGCATTCGGAAAACCGTTCCGTCTGGGGCACCGTCTAGGGATGCCGGCACCAAATCAGGTTTGTCCGCAAGATGTAGTGCCGTTCGAACGGTTCGTTCGATATGGTCCGGCAATAGGTTCTGCTCGTTTCTGGTTTCACTCAAGCGATCATGCAGCTTTGAGATACGATCCCGAAGGTCGCGCTCGACCTTTATGAATTTTCGAGACTTAGCAATTTTGGCTTCTGCAGAGCGGGTATCGAGTTCCCTGCGGCGGCCTTCGAGAAGATCGGGCATTGAGGGGCAATGACTGGATTTACGCTCCCCATATCAGCCCGCATTGCATCCAGTTTTCTTAGGGCGCGTAGAATGTCATCCCCATGGCCACCCTCAGCGTCGACGGGATGCCAGATGACCACTTCATCCGAACGTTGTCCGTGCCGGTCGATGCGGCCATTCCGTTGTTCCATTACGTTTGGATTGTACGGGATCTCCAAATGGATCATCAGGTGGCAATGGTTCTGGAGGTCGATGCCCTCTGACGCGGCATCTGTTGCCAGAAGAATTCTCACGGGAGACACGTCAGGGCTGGCCTGGAATGCAGCTTTGATCGCTTCGCGCTCTTTTGGGTCCATGCCTCCATAGATCAATGCCAATCTATCACCCCCAAAACCATGTGTGGCGAGGATTTCATGCATCCATTGCTGGGTGGATCGATACTCGGTGAATAGGATCACACGTTCGTTGGTCCAGTCGCCTCCATCTTTGAGGTGTTCGGCCAGCCATGCGAGCAGGGCACGAGCTTTGCTGTCTTCTTTATGAGATGCTTGTTGCGCCCAAGACCGCAACTCGCTGAGCATTTGCTTTTCGTTATCGTCCAGCGGTCTGGCACGCCTGTTGGCCTCCTCCACGGCTTCGGCTTCCGCAATTTCTCGCTGTTTGTCGTCGGCGTAATCTTCTTCGGTTTTGGCTATGGCGCGCCGAAGAATTCGATCGTCCAGTTTACTGTGTTTACGATCCGTCGGGCTGCGTCCTTCTATCGTGGCGATATGCTTTTCCAATGTGGTCGAAAAAGCGGCAGGAGAAGACGACAGGCGTTTTCGCAGAAGCTGATGCACAAAGTGATCGACTGCGCGGTTCTCCCTCCCGTTTTTCTCCCTGCTGGAGATATATTTTTCGAGAAGATTACGAATGTGCCTTTCTTCATCCGTGTAATCGACCGGTAACGGTTCCAATTGCCTTAGGGGATAAATCCGTTTCCCATCGGCATCGACGAGATCACTTTTCAAGCGCCGCACCATGACACGCGACAGCTGGGCCTCTCCGGGCATGACATTCCGGGCAAACCTTTGATCATCAAGGAGTTCAAGCAGAGCGGTAAACGACTCGGTATAGCCATTGTGGGGCGTCGCCGTCAGAAAGAGCTTGTGCTGGAAATGTGGGGCAATCAACCGAACCAAACGTGTCCTTAGGCTTTCGACCGCATAACGTCCCACCGTGGGGGCAATATTGTGTGCCTCGTCGATAATGAGCATGTCGAATTTTCGAGGGTGCGTGACATGAGCAGGCAACGCATCGCGAAACAACCGCAGCCCTTCACCCTGCTTGGCCCAATCCATCGACGTGATCAGCCTGGGAAACGAAGTCCATGGGTTGGCGTGCAGTCCCCGTTCGCGACGCAACCGTCTCACATATTCGGTATCGACGATCTGAAATTCGAGTCCGAACTTTTCCTGCATTTCCAGCCGCCACTTTTCCTGCAGTGATGCAGGGCAGAGCACCAGTGCGGTTCTCATTCTGTGGCGTATCAGCATTTCTTGGATAACCAGGCCTGCTTCGATGGTTTTCCCCAGTCCGATGTCATCAGCAATCAGCAAGTTCGTTCTGGCCATGTCGATAGCCCGGACCAGAGGATCCAGCTGAAAATCTTCTATGCTCACTCCACTACGAAATGGTGCCTGAAGGTAGCCGCGATCGGCATTCGTTGCGGCACCCCATCGCACGGCATCCAAAAAGGCCTGCAACATTTCCGGCTCATCGAGCCCCGTCATTCGAGGCAAACCAGCACTCTCAATCACATGGGCACCCGGCTCGTTTTCCCAGACGACTTCCACTTCTTCGCCAAGAGAATCTTCATCAATGGATGCGAGCTTCGACCAATTGGCCTGGTTCGGGCGCAGTATGGTGGGCAATTCCCGTTTGGGGATGATCAGTGGCCGCCATCATCCGTCCCTCTTATGATTTCTGGCGCTGGCCAATTTTCGAGCGATGCGATCTGAGGCCTTGAGAGCGCCTTCATGTTCCCAAACACGAATGACTTTCCAGCCCGCCATTTCCAGCCGCTGGGTCGTGTCGACATCTCTCGCAATATTTTCTTCGATTTTGTTTCGCCAGAACTCGGCATTGCTCTTCGGCCACGAAGCATGCTCTGGGCATCCGTGCCAAAAGCATCCGTCAACGAAAACGGCCAAACGCTGCCGAGGGAAAACGATGTCAGCAGTTCGCCGCGGTTTGTTCATTACAGGTACTTGCAACCGATACCTAAGGCCTCTCGAGCGCAGTGCTCTTCGTATCTCGACCTCTGCCATTGTACCTTTCTGACGCACCCGTGCCATACGGCGGCTGGCCTCATGCGACGAGGGGGTTATCTTCGGCATCGGCCATTCCATCCATATTAATTGAGGTTTGACTCGCGGAGCTCGTGCCGAGATGTGCCGAAATGCTTTTCCCAATGATGCGGCCCAGCGTTACCGGCACGGCATTGCCGATCAATCGTCCAAGGGTTTTAAAATGGATGGGCGCGCCGTCCGGGACGAAGGAATATGATGCTGGAAATCCTTGCAGGATCGCACCCTCACGCAATGAAATTGCCCTGTCCTGTTCGGGATGGCCAAATCGTCCATTCCCAAATCCATAAAACTAGGTGGTCAGGGTCGGCGAGGGTTCATCCCAATCCATCCGGCCGTAAACGCCCGGATATGTTCGCCCACTATCACGGCGATGACACTCGGCAACCAGGTGCGATGGCCAATCCCGCCAAGTTCCACCCGGTTTGGAAACTCTAATGCGCTCCAAATTCAGATCAGAGAGTTTGGCGACTGTGTGCAACGAGTCGGTACCGCAAGTTCCGCCCTGATCCAAAGCAGGCATATCGCCAATCGCCTGTCGCACGGTCACGGCTTTCTCGTGGGCCGGAGAGATCAGCTCAATCGGACCACTTCGAGAGGCGAGCAGTACCGTCCGCCTTCTTCGTTGAGGCAGGCCATACTCGGTGCAATCGACCACATTGCTCCAAACATGATAGCCGAGGTTCTTCAAGGTCGACACGANNCGACGTCTATGCCGGCGACGACGTCGACCCCTTCCTGGATCAAGCCTTGTGTCAGGCCACCAGCACCGCAGAACAGGTCGATGCAAGCCAAATCACGCATTTTCAACCTCCCTAAACTCGCAGCCTAACTCTTACCTTTTCCAAACTGCACATTTCCAAATTCGTCCGCAGCCTTTCCGGAGCGAACCCATTCATCAACCTCACCCGCCTTGAATTTCCACAGCCTGCCGACTTTGTGTGCCGGCATATCCCTTTTTGAAATCCAGCCGTATATCGTGTCTTTGCTCACACCGACATAGTCGGCAATTTCGTCGACCGAGAGCCATCGATCCGACATGAGAAATCCTCTCTCGGCTATAATGGTGATATGGCGAAACCTACACTGACTTGGCCTCAATTGTAAACTGATTTAACCGGAATGAGTGTGTTTTAGCCGACTTAAATGAGGGTTTGGTCAAGGTGGTCTGGCTTGAATGACAGCCAAATCCTGTGCTACCAATAGTTGTGCGATGGAATTATCTACCCGTGAAGGCGGATTGGCGGTGCCTTGCGAGAACGCTGGGCAATGTCACGAAATATCGGGCGTGCCATGGATCAATACCGCTCGCCATCAAATCCAAGACACGCCCCTCCAACATCAAAGACCGCACGCATATCGAGCGGTCCTGCGGTCGGCAATATGTCGGCCGACCTGGCGGGCTTCATCCGGGTTCGCCGGCATTCCCACCACCGCCATTGATCCGACCCTTACGACGGCGTCTCCGACGGTCCCGGCGCTTGTCGGGTCCCGGTCCCCATTAATTCCAACGGCTGCGGCGCGGACCTACGCTTCATCTGCGATCGGCAAATCGGCTTCATCCGAACCGTCAGCCGCATCACCCACGACCTCTGTAATCCTTCGAAACTCGTTCAGAATTTCAGCGTGGTGCAGATCCAGGTGCTTCACGACCTGCTCGTTGCGCAGCAGCGAGGAAACGTAGCCCCCGGCGATCACCAGGTTCAGCTGGTCATCACCATATGAGGCCTCGACCTGTTTCATTTCGCGCTGAAGGCGGTCCATTTCCGCTTCCATCCGGGCCATTTGCTCGGAGGACACGCCTTTGGTGGCTTTGGGCTTTTTTGCATCAATAAGCTGATCGACGGGCGTGGCCGCCAGCAATGCTTTGGAATAGGGCACGGAATAATTGTTCATGGTGATCATCAGTTGCGCCACTTCCATCTGGCGGATGGGCTTTAACTGTTTCAGGGACCGGAAGGTTTCGATTGGGCAATGCCGGTCCTTCAGCAGATCGGCGACCTCAGGGCAGATGCCGTCGAGCAGGCGGCGCTTGCGGCGGATCAAAGCCACGTTGATGTCGAGCGCCTTGGCGATCCTCTCTTCCGAAACTCCGGATTCGATCGCTTTCAAGATCATTTTGTGTTCCTGAATGGTGGCCAGGCGGCTGATGCGCTTGTTGTAGGTGAAGGCCTCGTCATCGGTTGCGATCAGACACATGGTATCGAGCGCACCAAAATCCTTCAGGATCTGCAGGCGGACATGGCCATCAAGCAGCAGGTAGGCACCCCTGTGCCCCTTTTGACGAGTAACCACCAGAGGTTCGATGAGACCGATTTCGCGAATGGAGGCGGCAATCTGTTTGTACTTTCGTCCGGTTCTGGTTGATGCCGCCAATTGCTTGACCGGAAGGATGTCGGTCAGGGTGATGCGAACGCCTTCCGGCTCGAAGGCCATGGTTACTTTTTCATGCTTCGCCATCAGACTTCTTCCGCGATGATAAGATCGGCAAGTGGACGGGGCAGCGTTTCGAGCTTTTCAGCCCGCAGTAATGTCGCGAAATGTGCATCCGCCAGCAGTGAGCGCATGGCCGTGACGATGAACAGCAGACGGTTCTGTGAGATCTCGGCCCGCTTGATCAACAGGCGCTGCCGATCGGCCTCTTGATTGTAGGCCCGCACCAGCGCATCCGAGGACAGTTTTTTGCCACGTTCACGGATGCGTCCGACGTCTTGTGACTTGCCCCGCCGCTGGCGCTGCTCGACGATCCGCTTTGCCGCCAGCAGTTTCTTGCCGCGAAGGGCGCCGCTTTCATATGCCATTGCCAGGGCTTCCTGTGCGCCGTCCAGATCGACCTCGGCGATTTCGAGCGCGACGTTCAGCGGAATACGGCCGGTTTCAACCGCCACGATCAGACGGGTTTCGCCTTCGGCCAGAAGTCGTCCGATGGACTGCACATAGGTTTGGGTCAGGCCTGTCTTGGTTGCAATCTCCGGGTCGGAATAGCCGCGTTTGCGCAGCTCGCCAATGTCGCGCAACAGTTCCAGTGGCCGGTGCTGGCGTCGGGCGATATTTTCGACCACGCTGCGCAACATCCGGTCCTCGTCGCT
>DFBD01000120.1:0-1523 GCA_002367255.1 Rhodobacterales bacterium UBA3089
TTGTAGCCGTAACCCGAATATCTGTATGGAGTTTCCGGGCGATATGCTGTTCGATGTGAACGAGGCTGTGTTAACGCAGGATGCGACGATGGCATTGACCAAGTATTTCACTGAAGAAATCCTTAGTGGCCAGACGTCGTTCCTTGTCGTTGGGCATACGGATAGCGATGGCTCGCTTTATGATAACTTCGATCTTGCATGGGCCCGTGCGCAGGCTGTTGCCGTGATTGCCCGTCAGACCGGCGCAATCATTCGCACGGATGCGCTTGGCGAGTTGCAGCCAATTGCGTCTAATGACACGGTAGACGGCAAACGCCGAAATCGCCGCGTTGAAATTTTTTGCGAGTAGGGGATCTTATGTCAGGTAAAATTACTTTTTTGGCGTTGGTGGCTGTAAGCGCAGTTACACTGGCCGCATGTACAAATGGCCCGACTGATCGGGATTACGGGTTAGATGATGCTTTGCTGGAAGGCCGGAGTTCGGGTATCTGGATTGATGGAAATGGTTGCGATCATTGGATCATTGACGATGGCTTTGAGGGCTACATGTCCCCGCGTTTGACGGATGAGGGCAAGCCCGTGTGTCGAGAAGGCTCTGTTCCGTATTCCACCATTGATTTCGAGCGTTCGCTTCTGGGCGAATAACCCCCGGTATTTCCGCTTGCTACGTTGGCGTGCTTGTTGCACCATAGCTGTCAGAATCTCTCTGATAATGGATGGTGAACTTTGGCGACAACTGCGCTGACTGATATAGTAACCGAGGCCGGATCGGCAGAAACGACCCTCGAATTTCCTGACAACCGCTTTTTGCTGGAACTATGCGGCGAACTGGATTCAAACCTTAAGAAAATCGAAACGGCAACGGGGGTGGAAATTACCCATCGTGGCAATCGGCTGTCTTTGTTTGGTGATGAAGAGCAGCGCAAGCATTCCGCCACTATTTTGCGGGCGATATATTCGCGGCTTGAACAGCGCCGCCCGTTGGAGCCCGGCGATGTGGACGCCGCGATTAGAATGCCAAGTGAGGTGTTTGACGCCCCGCGCGACATTGATCAGATCGAAATGTTCAAAGAGGATCAGATCGAAATTCGCACCCGCAAGCGGATTGTTGAGCCGCGCACGCCTACGCAGAAATCTTATGTTAAGTCGCTGTTCGATTACGAACTGGTGTTTGGACTTGGGCCTGCCGGTACTGGCAAGACATATCTGGCGGTAGCGGCGGCCGTTTCGCATTATATTGACGGGCATGTGGATCGTATCATCCTTAGCCGTCCGGCGGTTGAAGCAGGGGAGCGCTTGGGCTTTTTGCCCGGTGATATGAAGGAGAAGGTCGATCCTTATATGCAGCCGCTTTATGACGCGCTGAATGCGTTCCTGCCTGCCAAGCAGGTGCTGCGCATGATCGAGGACAAGCAGATTGAGATTGCTCCGCTGGCCTTTATGCGTGGGCGGACCCTGTCGAATGCGTATGTTATTCTGGACGAGGCGCAGAATGCGACGTCGATGCAGATGAAGATGTTCCT
>DFBD01000120.1:1573-7771 GCA_002367255.1 Rhodobacterales bacterium UBA3089
GTCGAGGCCGAGGGTATTTTGCGCAACGTCAAAGGCATCGGGTTCACGCGGTTTACGTCCGTCGATGTTGTGCGTCATCCGATGGTTGCCAAGGTTATCGATGCATATGATGCGGCGGCAAAGCGAAATGGCTGATCGCGTAGACCTGCTGATCGAGGATGAGCGGTGGGCAGCGCTGGATATGGACGCCTTGGCAGAACGGGCGGCAAATGCGGCGCTGGAGGTTGCTGGTATCAAGTCAGATTACGAGATTTGCGTGATGGCCTGTGACGATGCCCGCATTGCCGAGTTGAACGGTGCGTTTCGCGAAAAACCAAGGGCTACGAATGTGCTGTCTTGGCCTGCGTTCGAGTTGTCACCGGAAATAGAAGGGGGGCAACCTGTGCCCCCTCCGCCAGCGGAAAGTTTGGGTGATATTGCCATTGCGTACGAAACATGTGCGCGCGAAGCGGCGGAAAAGGGCGTTACCATGCAGGCGCATGTTTTGCATCTTATCGTGCATGGATGCCTCCATTTACTGGGTTATGACCACGAAACTGACAAAGATGCCACGCTTATGGAGGGTTTAGAGATCAAAGCCCTTGCCAGCATGGGGGTAGAGGACCCATATTGAACCCACGGGCACAGCATGTTGCCTATTGACGGATTTCAAGGAGCCATGGGCGACACTAAAGACGGGTCTTCTATCGCAGCGCAAGGCGCGCAGACAGACTTAGACACCCCCCCCTCGCATAACGGGTTTTGGGGACGACTGTTCGGGCTAAAGCCCGCTGACACTCCTGTAACAACTGACGATGCGCTGGCTGTTTCTGCGGCTGGCACGAAGGACATGTTGCTGAACGTTCGCAACATGCACGATATGCGTGTCGATGATGTGGCGATCCCGACGGCGGATATTGCCTCGATTTCGAATGATGCGACGCTGGACGAAGTGGTCGCGGCCTTCAGGGAATCCACCAACACCCGTTTGCCGGTTTATGCCGAGACGCTGGATAACCCGCTCGGTCTGGTGCATCTGAAAGATATTGCGCTGAACTACGGGTTCGGTGCTAGCGGTGAATTCGACCTTAAATCCATTATTCGCCCGTTGATATACGTGCCGCCTTCGATGCCCGTTGGCGCGTTGTTGCAAAAGATGCAAGGCGAACGGGTTCACATGGCGCTTGTGATTGACGAATACGGCGGGGTTGAAGGGCTGGTGACGCTTGAAGATCTAATCGAGGAAATCGTTGGCGAGATTGAAGACGAACACGACATTGAAGAGGTGCAGTTGTGGTCCGAAGAGTCATCCTCGGTATTCATAGCGCAGGCGCGTGCCCCCTTGGATGAATTCGAGGCGGCGGCAGGCGTAGACCTGTTGCCTGACGATCTGGACGAGGAAGTCGATACGCTGGGCGGTTTGGTATTTATGCTAGTCGGGCGTGTTCCCTCGCGCGGCGAATGTATTCGCGATGGGCACGGGCATGAATTCGAGGTGGTCGATGCTGATGCGCGGCGGGTTAAAACCTTGCGGGTTCGGCTAAATGCGAAACGGCCGGTCGGCCAGGCGGCGGAATAATTCGCGTGGGGTTGGCTGCGCGGGTAGGGGCGTTGAACGGCTGGCGACAATTGTTGCTGGCGTTTGTTGCAGGCGCGGTGTTGGGCTTGGTGCAAGCCCCGTGGTCTTTCCCTTTGGCGTTTTTCATCGCCCTTCCGGTTATCTTTTGGCTTCACGATGGTGCGGCCACCAAGCGTCGCGCAGCGGCTGTCGGGTGGTTCGCGGGCCTTGGGTATTTCGGCCTGACGTTGGCGTGGATAGTCGAGCCGTTCTTGATAGACATTGTCCGCCACGGTTGGATGGCTCCGTTCGCGCTGCTCTTTATGGCCGCAGGTTTGGCGGCGTTCTGGGCTGTTGCTTTCGGGGTGGCCCCGCGCGGGAAAACTTTCATGCTCGTGGTATTATGGTCGCTGGTGGAACTGGCACGGTCCTATGTGTTCACAGGGTTTCCGTGGGTGCTTTTAGGGCAAGGCTGGTTGGAAACACCGTTAATACAAGTCGTCTACTATATCGGTGTGCATGGCTTGGGATTGTTAACGTTGTTCGCCATCGCGTTACTTTCGCAAATGCGAATGAAGCAGGTTTTCGCCGGAGCGGCGATCATTGTATCCTTATGGGGATTCGGGTCTTATCGGCTGTCTCAACCTGTTAGCCCGCGTGCGGACGGGTTTGTGGTGCGTATTGTTCAACCCAATGTTGACCAAAAGCTGAAATGGCTGCCGGAGTTCCAGGCAGAGTTTTTCCAGCGCCATCTTGATTTAAGCACCCGCGAGGGGGACTTTGATACCGTCATTTGGCCCGAAGCATCCGTGCCATTTTTGCTGGAAGAACGCCCGGATTTGTTGCGGGTTATGGCATCGACCGTTGGCACTGAAATTATTTTCGGGGTGCGGCGTCGTGACGAAGGGGGAAACTGGTTTAACACGTTGGTATTATTGCATAACGGCGGCACGAGTACCGAAGTTTATGATAAACAGCATCTTGTTCCTTTTGGGGAATACATTCCGTTTCAGGAAATATTGAAGCTGACCGGAATATCCGCCCTTACGGGAACAGGTTGGACCGCAGGGGATATTTCACCGATTATATCGGTTGGTCAGGGCCCTTCATTCTTGCCATTAATATGTTACGAGGCGATCTTCCCAAGCCTTGCGTCGAAAACAAACGTACCGGTTGACTGGATCGTTCAGATTACGAATGACGCATGGTTTGGCAAGGTTAGCGGGCCTTATCAACATCTTGCGCAGGCCCGTATTCGGTCGATTGAGCAGGGAAAACCGCTGGCGCGTTCGGCCAACACTGGTATTTCCGCTTTGATTGACCCTTACGGACGTATTATCGATTCAATTCCTTTGGGCCAGATGGGGGTTATTGACGTGGCGTTGCCTGCCCAATTGCCGCGTAGCTTTTATGGACGCACTCTGGATTGGCCGATTGCAGGAATTTTGCTGTTGTTAACGATATTGCAACTTTTGCCCGTTAAAAGGCGCCGATCTTGAGAATTTCCGTATTCCTGCACCGTGTTCGTCTATTAAGCAGCATCAGGGCATTGACGTCACGACTTCGCTTCATTTAGAGAAACATACCACCAGCTTTTTGCGATGGAGGCCACATTGGCTCGACAAAATTATATGTTTACTTCGGAATCCGTTTCCGAAGGTCACCCCGACAAACTTTGCGACCGTATTTCGGACGCTGTTCTCGATGCCTTTTTGGCCGAAGATGCGGAGGCCCGTGTTGCCTGTGAAACTTTCGCAACGACGGACCGTGTGGTTGTTGGTGGCGAGGTTCGCGGCCCGCAAGCCGTGATCGACAGCGTTGAAGACATCGCGCGCAAATGTGTGCGTGACATTGGCTATGAACAGGAAGGGTTCCACTGGAATACCTTCAAGATGGATAACTATCTGCACGATCAATCTTCGGATATCGCGCAGGGTGTTGATGCGGCCGGCAACAAGGACGAAGGCGCGGGCGATCAGGGGATCATGTTCGGTTATGCTGTCGATGAAACGAAGGAGCTGATGCCAGCCCCGATTCATTATGCGCACGCGATTTTGTCCCGTCTGGCAGAGGTCCGCAAAAGCGGTGCCGAGCCGACGCTCGGGCCGGATGCCAAGACGCAGCTTTCGCTGGAATACGTTAACGGGAAGCCGGTATCGGTATCCTCTATCGTGTTGTCCACGCAGCATATGGATGAAAGCATGTCATCCCAAGATGTGCGTGATGTGGTGGAACCGTACATCCGCGATATTCTGCCTGAAAGCTGGATCACACCCAAGACTGCCTGGCACGTGAACCCTACGGGGAAATTTGTGATTGGCGGGCCGGACGGCGACGCTGGCCTGACTGGCCGCAAGATTATCGTTGATACATATGGCGGCGCGGCACCACATGGTGGCGGGGCGTTTTCGGGGAAAGATCCGACCAAGGTTGACCGCTCGGCAGCATACGCAGCGCGGTATTTGGCCAAGAACGTGGTTGCTGCCGGTTTGGCGAAGCGCTGTGTTATCCAGCTGTCTTACGCGATTGGCGTGGCTAAGCCGTTGTCGATTTACGCTGACACTTACGGAACCGGCACGGTGCATGAGGCCGAAATTGAACGTGCTATCGCCGAGGTTATGGACCTGACGCCGCGCGGTATTCGCGAGCATCTGGGCCTGAATAAACCCATCTATCAGCGCACGGCGGCTTATGGCCACTTTGGGCGTGCGCCTGAAGCGGACGGTGGCTTTAGCTGGGAAAAAACCGATCTGGTGGATATGCTGAAGCGCACAGTTTAAGTCAGAATGTCGAACGAGCCAAACATTAAACCGGCGGATGCACCGCGACGGAACTTTTATGGCCGTCGTCGGGGTAAGGCCCTGCGCAAGAACCAGATCAAACATCTGGATACGACGCTGGAGGCGGTCTCGCCCAAGGGGGTTTCGCTTGAGGAAAATCCCGGGCGTAACCCTATTGATCTGCACGCATTGTTTGGCAACGATAACCCTGTCTGGCTGGAAATCGGTTTTGGCGGCGGCGAGCATCTGTTGCATATGGCCGAGACGTATCCAGATGTGAACGTGCTGGGGGTTGAGGCATTCCTGAACGGGGTTGCCAAAATCGTTCCGCTGATTGACGAGCATGACCTGACGAACGCACGAGTCTATTGGGGGGACGCGCGCGATTTGCTTGAGGTGTTGCCTGAGGGCGCCCTCGACAAGGTATTTTTGCTTTATCCTGACCCGTGGCACAAAACGCGCCACCATGCGCGCCGGTTTGTGAACGTGGAAAATCTGGATATGATTTCGCGGGCGCTGAAGTCTGGCGGGATATTTCGAGTGGCGACGGATATCGAAAATTATGTCCACCACACATTGGAACGCATCATGCCACGCGAGGATTTCGCGTGGTTGGCGGAGGCCCCGCAAGACTGGCGCGAGCCGTGGTCCGACTGGACCCGCACAAGATACGAGGCCAAGGCGATCCGCGAGGGGCGCAGGCCGCATTATTTGACGTTTCACAAAGTTTAGGCGAAACCCACAGGGTTGATGCAGGTCAAGGCGCAAATGTCCTTATAGGCGTTCAATGTCATAAATTGAATGTGAAGAAGGATGAATTAATGAAAACGACTGCTGAACGCGAGACCCAATTGCGCGCCCGTTTGACGGAACTGGATGCACATCTGCATACGATTGAGGGCGCCCTCGACGAGATGCCTGACAAAGACGTTGAAGAACGTGCTGTTGAGCGTGAGAGCGATGAGGTTCTGGAGGGTCTTGGAAATACCGAGTTGCTGGAACTCCGTATGGTCGAAGCCGCATTGGTGCGGATAGCTGAAGGCGAATATGGCTATTGCGTGGAGTGTGGTGACAAAATTTCCGAGGAGCGGCTAGACGTATTGCCGGCGACTCCGAAATGTCGGAAATGTGCGTCCTAAATATACCTGAAAGGAACTGATATGCCTTTTGAAAGTCTAAAAGCCCGTATGTCGCTGTTGCTGGAGCAAATGGTCCACCAACCCGAAGATATGCATGAATTGCAAGAAACCCTGCGCGAAGAATTGGCGGAGTTGCGGGCAGCAGGCCTGCCTGTCCCGTTTGATCTTGTAGAGCTGGAACAACAACTGGAAGAGCAGTTGAATTTGCCCAAGAAGGGCAAATGAACGATCCTTTGAGGGAGGCCACCCTTTCGCGGGTCATAAGCCTTCCGCTGCTTGTGTTGTATGGTCTTGGTGTCACGATTGGCGCGGGCATTTATGTTCTGGTCGGCGAAACGGCCGCGCAGGCGGGTATGTACGCGCCGCTGTCGTTTATCTTTGCGGCCATTGTGATGGCTTTTAGTGCCGGAACCTTTGCCGAGCTAAGTGTGCGTTTCCCGCAAAGCGCGGGGGAGGCGATTTATGTTAAGGAAGGGTTAAGGTCCGAGGGCTTGTCACTGTTGACCGGTGGCATTGTGCTGTTGTCCGCGACCGTTGCTGCCGCGACGATTACGTTGGGTGGGACTGGGTACGTTCTGGAATTGCTGGACCTTCCACGTGCGCTTGTTATCACTTCAATCGTGCTTGTGATGGGCGGTATCGCGGCGTGGGGTGTTAAGGAATCCGTAATTTTTGCGGCTGTTTTCACTGTTCTGGAGATATTGGGCCTGCTGGTTATCATTGGTGCGGGGTTCTGGGCGCA
>DFBD01000201.1:0-3083 GCA_002367255.1 Rhodobacterales bacterium UBA3089
ACCTCTTCATAAGAAAGGCCAGCGAGGGCCGCGATGTCGGCATGGCTCATCTGCGGCCAGCTTTCGGGCACATAGAGGCCACCGTCACGGGCTAGACCCGTTAGCATGGCTTCTTCAAAACTTAACGACGGCGCTTGGCCCCTTGTGGAAATATACCGCATTTATCCAATCCGACTCATGATGTTTTGGGTTTGATACGCCAAAGTGCGTAGCCTGTCATCCCGATCCATATAGCGGCCAGTGAAAACCATGTCATTACGTATTCCAAATGACGGTTCGAGATATTGATCGAGACCCGCTGCGGCGTGATCCCGTCATTATTCGTGCTGCGCGCGATGGCGAGCATGACTTGATCCGTTTCCAATGTTTCTGCCATTAATTTTACATCACGGGCGAACCAGATGTTTTTTTCGCGATTAGGGTCAGGAACGTATTTGTCCGTTTCTTGTGGCCACACTAGCGAGCCAACGGCGGTGATTTCCCCACCAGCACGAACCACGTCCTTTTCACCCTCCGGCAAGAAGCCGCGATCCACCAATATCCGGTAACCGTCCTCCAAAACCATCGGCGCAATTACACGGAACCCGGGACCACCATCGCCAAAGGTTAGAACGTGTAATTCACCATCGCCAATCCTGCCTGTCACCTCGACTTGCAGATATTTATCGGCGACTGGGTCGGGGTTTAGCGGTAGCGCAACAGGTGGCTCGGCCAGACGCGCATCGATTTCCGCCAGAATGTCGGCTTTCCACGTCATGCGTTGTAATTGCCAAAAACCCAGTGACATTAAGATGGCGGTGCCAACCAAGCCAAAGATTAACAAGGGTATGCGTCGATTCATAACGACCTCGGTTCAAACGAAAGCGCGAGCCCTGAAGAAGGACTCGCGCGAAATTTATAGAGAAGGTTGGGCGCTTATGGAACCCTTACAGGCGCCGCCCTTCCGGGCTGGTATCAGCCGCCCCAGATGTAGATTGTTGCGAACAGGAACAACCATACAACGTCAACAAAGTGCCAATACCATGCCGCCGCCTCAAAACCGATATGGTTTTTTTGAGTGAAGTCACCTTTTTGGGCGCGAATAAGACAGACTGCCAAGAAGATCGTTCCGACAATTACATGGAAACCGTGAAAACCTGTCGCCATGTAGAATGTGCCGCCGTAAACGCTGCCGCTAAAGCTGAATGTCGCATGCGCGTATTCGTAGCCTTGGAAGAACGTGAACAACATTCCCAGCAGGATGGCGAGGATCAGACCGTTTTTCAGACCTTTGCGATCGTTTTCATGGGCCAACGCGTGGTGCGCCCATGTTGTAGCAGCACCGGAACACAGAAGGATCAACGTGTTGATCAGCGGCAAATGCCAAGCATCCAGTGTTTCGATGCCTTCTGGTGGCCAAACACCGCCTGCATAGTCAGCAATCGGGAAGAGCGAGGCACGGAAGAAGGCCCAAAACCATGCTACGAAGAACATAACCTCGGAGGTGATGAACAGGATAACGCCGTAGCGCAGGCCGATTTGAACAACAGGTGTATGGTCGCCGGTATTACCTTCGACGGCAACCTCTGCCCACCATGCATACATTGTGTAAAGCACGCCGGCAAAGCCGATCAGTGCCATCCACGGGCTAGAGTCGTTCATCCAGAGCACCGAACCGAAGAACATTACGAACGCGCTAACCGCGCCTAGAAGCGGCCACGGGCTGGGTGCCAGAATGTGGTAGTCGTGATTTTTTTCATGCGCCATGTTGGGTCCCTCTTTTATTTGACGTTATTCGCGGTCAGTTTACCGCAGTATTATCAGTGTCGTCTACCGTTTGCTCAAGTTTTACTTGCTCGCTCGGTAGGTCGGTTTCGTAGAATGTGTAGGATAGAGTAATCGCTTTAACGAATTTTCCATCGCGGTCGTTTACTATCTCTGGATCGACATAGAACGTGACCGGCATCTGGACGGTCTCGCCAGGTTGCAGGACTTGTTCGGTGAAGCAGAAGCAGTCGATTTTGGTGAAATATCCGCCCGCTGTGTGTGGTGTAACGTTATAGCTTGCTGTGCCTGCCACCACCCGGTCGGTTGGGTTGTATGCCTCGTAAAAGGCCAGGCCAACTTCACCTATGCGGATTTCCATTTCGCGTTGCACGGGCTTGAAGGTCCACGGCATATCACGTTCTGTCGACGCATCGAAGCGGATCGCCATCGTTTGATCGAGAATTTCGGCAGCCTGCCCTGAAGATGCGACGGCTGTCGTGCCGCCATACCCCGTAACAGAACAGAACCAGTTATAGAATGGAATCGCAGCAATCCCCATCGCCCCCATGAACGCAACGATTGCGACAAGGCTTAGAACAACGCGTTTGTTGGCGGTTGTGCTCATTCGGACACCGCATCCAGACTGAAGTTCGGAGCTTTAATATCCACGCCCTGTGGCTGGTTAAGCTTAACTATGGTTACGGCGAAAATCAGGGCGACGAACAACGCAAGCGCGACCCCGACGGAGGTATTGCGCCCTTTGCGGCGTTTGTGCAACTCGTGTTCTTTTTGAATGCCGGACATGATCAGAACCACACTGGCCAGTTCGCAACACCAAGATCGAGGGCACGCAAGGCGGCCTCGGCCAAAAGGGCTACGAAGTGGACGAAAAGGTAAAGAATGGAGAACATGAAGAAACGTTTTTCAGCACGATATACATCTGCATCTGCGGTTTGGTCACTGCGCTGCCAAAGACGAAAAGCGCCGAACAGGAACACCGCGTTAAAAGCCGCAGCCACGGCGAAATACAGCGGGCCACCGATCTGGGTGAACGCAAGTGCAAGTGCAATGGGGGCGAGCAACACCGAATACGCAAGAATGTGGCTGCGTGTAACACGCGTACCACTGGTAACAGGTAACATCGGAATGTTGGCGGCTTTGTAATCCTCGTTACGGAACAACGCCAATGCCCAGAAATGCGGCGGGGTCCAGACGAAGATCAGGGCGAACATCAAGATACTTTCGATGCTAACACCGCCCGTTGCAACGGCCCAACCGATCATTGGGGGGAACGCGCCTGCGGCGCCACCGATTACGATGTTATGGGGCGTGCTGCG
>DFBD01000201.1:3094-6412 GCA_002367255.1 Rhodobacterales bacterium UBA3089
AGGCCAGCGGCAAACAGGTTGCCAAACAGGCCCAACATCATCACAGACATGAACGAAAGCGTTAAGCCGATCGCCAATGCCTCGCCAGCGGTTACGCGGCCCGACGGGATAGGGCGGCTGGTCGTCCGTTTCATCACGGCGTCGATGTCAGCATCCCACCACATGTTCAATGCACCCGAGGCACCCGCCCCGATAGCAATGCACAAGATCGTAGCAAATGCGATAACCGGATGCACAGCAACGGGTGCTGTGAACAGGCCTACGGCCGCTGTAAAGACAACCAAGCGCATGACGCGTGGTTTCAACAGATCGACATAGTCGCCAAACTGCGTGTCATATTCTTGCGTATCAGCCATGTAAGTTGCGTCAGTCATAATCTCGCCCATTAAAGGATCGGGGCAGCTAGCCGCCCCGATGAACGTATCAGTCAGCAGATGCGACAGTAATCGAAGTCGGCAGGCCGGCGAACTCGTCGACCGCACGGTTCAACCATGCATCATACACGTCTTGCGAAACCACTTTTACGGTGATTGGCATGTATGTGTGGTCCTTGCCGCAAAGCTCGGAACACTGGCCGAAGTAAATGCCTTCGATATCGGCGGCGAACCATGTTTCGTTCAAGCGGCCCGGAACAGCATCCAGCTTCACACCAAACGAAGGAATTGCCCAAGAGTGGATAACATCGCCACCCGTGATCTGAAGGCGAACAACCGCATTCACGGGAACAACCATGGCATTATCAGTGGCCAACAAGTATTCGTCATTCGCGTACCCGTATTCCGCCAACTCTGCTTTAACAGCTTCTGTCAGACCGGGCTCGCCCGTACCAATCATGTAGGCATCGAATTCGAATTCGCTGTCCGGGTATTCGTAGGTCCAGTACCACTGGTTACCTGTTACCTTGATTGTCAGGTCAGATTCGGGAATTTCCAATTGCTTGAAAAGAATTGGCAACGAGAAGGAGCCAATTACGATAAGGATCAGGATCGGGGCAACCGTCCAGACGACCTCAACAGTCGAGTGATGCGTGAAGCGTGCTGCTTCTTTGTTGGCGCGGCGATTATAGAAAACAAGAACCCAGATCAGAAGCAGCGAAACAAACAAACAGATCGCGCCAATGATCCAGTTGACCATGCCGTCCAGCCAGTGAATGTCGCGTGCAAGTTCCGTTGCTGCGGTTTGAAAGTTAATGCCACCCGGTGTTGGCTTACCAATGGACTCGAGGCCCGTAATACCATCTTGCGCCCAAGCAGCGCCGGAAATCATTGTAGCAACCACAAAGGTTGCAACTTTTGTGAAAAAATCACCAATCCGCATCGTTTGTTCCCCGTTATTTGTGCATTTTAGCACTCTATAAATCCTGCCTGCGATAATTTGCAGAATCTCCGTTTATTGATCTAGATCAAAGATCATATTAGACAGTAGATAACAAGTCAGTCATTTGCGGCATTCAGCCGCTTCTACGCATTTCATCGCTCTAAGGACTAAATATGTCATCAATTACACCACGCTTTCGCCCTTTCGAGACAAATCTGGACTTTGATCGATCTCTCGCCACCCTTCGCGCGGCGACTTCTGGTGCAGATGATGGCGAAATTTTCCTTGAACGCCGCCGCTCCGAGGCATTGGTTCTAGACGACGGGCGCATCAAAACGGCCAGTTATGATGCATCCGAAGGTTTCGGACTACGCGCCATTCGCGAAGAGACAGCAGGCTATGCACATTCTTCTGATATCTCGGAGGTAGCACTGAAACGAGCCGCCGAGACCGCGCGCCTGGCAGTCGGTGATGGTGGTGGCACGATGGCCCCGCCCCCCGCAGCCACAAACCAGCGCCTGTATACCGATCGCGATCCGTTCGACGACGCCACCTTTGCCGTGAAAATTGAAACGCTTCGCGAAATCGATGCCTTTGCTCGCGAGCTTGATCCGAAGGTAGTGCAAGTATCAGCTAGTTTAACGGCAAGTATGCAAGAAATCGAAATTCTGCGGCCTGAAGGCATACATCTGTCCGAAGCTCGGCCACTGACGGGGATTAGTGTCTCGGTTATTGTCGAAAAGGACGGGCGACGCGAAAGCGGACATTCTGCCAGCGGCGGTCGTCATGGCTTGGCCGTGCTGATGACTGACGATCACTGGAAGGCCGCCGCGAAGGAAGCGCTACGGATCGCCTTGGTTAATCTTAACGCCGAGCCTGCGCCCGCAGGCGTCATGGACGTGGTTCTAGGCAACGGTTGGCCCGGCATTTTGTTGCACGAGGCCATCGGGCACGGACTTGAAGGCGACTTTAACCGTAAGAAAAGCAGCGCCTTTGCGGGGCTTATGGGCAAACGTATTGCAGCCAAGGGCGTGACGGTGGTGGATGACGGGACGATCCCTGACCGCCGCGGCTCGATCTCCTTTGACGATGAAGGCACGCCGTCGCAACGCAACGTGCTGATCGAGGACGGCATTCTGGTTAATTTCATGCAAGACCGCCAAAATGCCCGCCTTATGGGTGTGCCAGCCACAGGCAACGGGCGGCGGCAAAGCTATGCCCACGCGCCAATGCCACGGATGACCAACACCATTATGCTTGGCGGCGATGTTGAACCGGGCGATATTGTTTCCGAAGTTAAGGACGGCATTTATGCAGTCGGGTTTGGCGGCGGGCAGGTGGACATCACCAATGGTAAATTCGTGTTCAGCTGTACGGAGGCATATCGCGTAAAAAACGGTATCGTCGGTAATCCAGTCAAGGGGGCCACATTGATTGGCGACGGCGCAACCGCGCTGAACAAAATTCGCCTGATTGGCAACGATATGGAAATGGACCCCGGGATTGGCACCTGCGGAAAGGCAGGGCAATCGGTTCCGGTTGGTGTTGGCCAACCTACTTTGCTGATCGGGGATCTGACAGTCGGCGGGAGCGCAACTTGACGTAACAAGCAATCCTTTCAGTGCGTTAGCCACCTCCTCGACAGCGGTTCTTGGCGCAGTCGTCGAAAACCACACGCGCAAGGCAACATTTCATCGGTTTCAATGTGGTTTTTGCCCACAACGGATGATGCAGCTTTAAACTTGGTTAACCTTCTCTGAAGGCCAGATTAAGATAATCGGTCAGCGGCTTAACCAAGTATTCTATTGGCGTTCGATCGTGTGTTTTAAAGAATACCTCAACCGGCATACCCGGAAGTAGTCCAAGGGCATCCTCTCGTTGCAAGGTGCGGACGGCCGATGCCTGGGACAGGCCTTTGGCCAATAGTAATTCCTCGTTCAACAATTCTTCGGAAATAAGTCCGTGTTGGCGGACTATTGCTTCGAGTTGCGCCTCCGTGCC
>DFBD01000018.1:0-4004 GCA_002367255.1 Rhodobacterales bacterium UBA3089
GTCATAGGATTTGATGCTGATGGTGTCGACCGTGCGGATATCCAGCTCGCGCGCAACGATCATTGCCGGCGCAAGGCCGCCGCGCGTGATTGCGATGACGGCTTTCCATGCGCCGTCTTCGGGGCCTTTGCCGTCCAGACGCCACGCAAGGGCGCGGCTGTCGCGGTGGATTTGATCCCAGCTGATGTGGAAACCTTTTTCGTGTGGTAATTTATCAGTCATTATTTGCGCCCCGTTACTACGTCGATATCCGGTGCATCTTCGGCCTTCATGCCAACGACATGATACCCCGCGTCCACGTGATGGTTCTCGCCTGTTACGCCGGACGAGAGGTCAGACAGCAGATACATCGCCGATTTGCCGACCTCCGTCTGGGTTACGTTACGGCGAAGCGGGGAGTTCAGCTCGTTCCATTTCATGATGTAGCGGAAATCGCCGATGCCCGAAGCGGCCAGTGTTTTGATAGGCCCTGCCGAAAGCGCATTCACGCGGATGTTCTTTGGACCCAGATCCATCGCCATATATTTAACCGAGGCTTCAAGGCCAGCTTTTGCAACGCCCATGACGTTGTAGTGTGGCATGACTTTTTCAGCACCATAATAGGTAAGCGTCAGGCAAGACCCGCCATCCGGCATCATCTTTTCAGCGCGCTGCACAACAGCGGTGAACGAATAGATGGAGATGTTCATCGTCAGGTCAAAGTTGGCGGCCGTGGTATCAACGTACCGACCGCGCAGCTCGTTCTTGTCGGAAAAGCCGATGGCGTGGACCAGAAAATCCAGTTTGCCCCATTTTTCTTCCAATGTAGCGAAAACCGCATCCATTGATTCGCCATTAGTGACGTCGCATTCCAGCACGATGTCCGAGCCAATACTTTCGGCCAGTGGTTCAACGCGTTTGCCCAAAGCCTCGCCTTGATAGGTGAATGCCAGTTCGGCCCCTTGTTCGTGGCATGCTTGTGCAATGCCCCATGCGATTGATTTGTTGTTCGCGACGCCCATAATCAGGCCGCGCTTGCCTTGCATAAGTCCTGCACCCATCGGTATGTCCCTTGTCATAGATTTATTTCGCTGGTTTAAGCTATTGAAACAGATGCAGCAAGATTGTTGAACCGATTGAGGGCGTAATGCAGGAAAATTCAAAGCGAACAGGTATATTTGCGGGTGAAGACCCGTTTCAGATTGCACGTGATTGGCTGGCGGAGGCTGAAAGCACCGAGCCGAACGACCCAAATGCCATAGCATTGTCTACGGTCGATGCGGAGGGCATGCCCAATGTGCGGATGGTTCTGTTGAAGGACATCGAGGAGGGGGCGTTTGTATTTTACACCAACTACGGAAGTGCCAAAGCTGGCGAGATCAATCAGGGCGGTAAAGCGGCCTTTGTGATGCATTGGAAATCCTTGCGCCGTCAAATCAGGGTGCGCGGTGTGGTCGAGCGCGAGTGCGGCGATAAGGCGGATGCATATTATGCGTCGCGCTCTTTACCGAGCAGATTGGGGGCTTGGGCCTCGAAGCAATCACAACCGCTTGGATCGCGGCGGGAATTGTTGGCTGAGGTGGCTAAAATCACGGCCTCCAAGGGGGTGAACCCTGATAGGCCGCCGTTCTGGGGCGGGTATCGGATTGTTCCCACGGAAATAGAGTTCTGGGCTGACGGGCAACACCGTTTGCACGACAGGTTCCGCTGGTCACGTGGTGGGCCTAAGGGAGCATGGAGTGTCAACCGTCTGCAACCGTAATACACGCATAGGTTGTACTTGTTGTTGTCGGTATGGTATATCAGAAATTATAAATCCGATAGTTTATGAGGTCTTGTTTTTTCCCACTATTTACTAAGTGGAAAAATTGTAGTTAGTAGTAGGGGTGGATATGTTATTAAGCGTTTATATAACGTTGTGTTTAATTGAACGTATATGGAAAGAGAATCAGTGCGATGATCAAGGGGCAGGTCAAGTGGTTTGATGCAACGAAGGGCTTTGGATTCGTCGTGTGTGACGATGACGAAGGGGACATCCTTCTGCACGCTAATGTATTAAGGAATTTTGGGCGAAGTTCGGTCGCCGAAGGTTCGCGTATCATGATCGAGGTGCAGGTCACCGATCGTGGTCGCCAAGCGTCGGTAATTCATGAAATTAGTGCGCCGGACTCCGAGGTTGTTACTTTGGATGCCGAGGATGCGCCGGTTATTCCGGATGTTGCCGCAGATATTCCGTTTCAACCCGCACGGGTGAAGTGGTTCGACAAGGCCAAGGGTTTCGGGTTTGCAAACATCTTCGGTAGTGACGACGATATCTTCCTGCATGTGGAAATCTTGCGCCATTACGGGCTGTCGGATTTGCAACCCGGGGAGGCTATCTCGGTTCGTATTGTAGCGGGGCCTCGTGGCAAGATGGCCGGCGAGGTTCAGTCCTGGGATCATGTGATTCAAAAGGACGACTGATATCCTGCGTTTTTTAACAGCGGCGGTATTATTGCTTGGGCTGACATCGGCTCATGCGGGGACTGCGTGCGCGCCGGACAAAATTGATATTCGTTCTGACAACAGCACGGTCCGATTTACGACCGAGGTCGTTGATTCGCCTGAATCGCGGGCGCTGGGTTTGATGAATCGTGAATCGCTGGGGGCATTTGCCGGGATGCTGTTTGTGTACCCGAACCCGCAACCAATGCGGTTTTGGATGCGCAATACGCTGATCCCGCTGGATATGGTGTTTATCGATGCGCAAGGTGTTGTGCAGCATGTGCATGAAAATGCGATTCCGCTGGATGAAACCACAATATTTGGCGGAAACGACATTCAATATGTCTTCGAAATCAACGGCGGGCTGGCCAAAACCCTTGAAATTGCCATTGGGGCCGAGGTTAGGCACCCGTCTATATCGGGGCTTGAAGTTATCTGGGCCTGCGACTGATTTTTCGCTTTCCTTCGGGGATTCTACATTGTAGATGAACCTCATTAGTCGGGGCGTGGCGCAGCCTGGTAGCGCGACGGTTTTGGGTACCGTAGGTCGGAGGTTCGAATCCTCTCGCCCCGACCAATATTTTCCAGAAAATTTCATTACAGCACGAAGCCAAATCATTTTGTGTGATTCTGTTGAGTGTGAACAATTGTATACCTTAACCCTTCGCAATAAAGACAAAGCCAAGACGCTTGAAAAACCTTGGTATTATTTACATTAGGTTTCGCGCATGTAATGGCACAAATGCTTTTCAAATATATCTGGAGATAGCTCGCGCCCTCTTTCGAATTTGTTGCAGATTCCAGTCAACAAATTTTTGTGATAAAAATCGAAATAAATTCGTTGACGATGCGGGTTCAAATACCGCAATTAGATGGCATAGGGTTATCAACCACAATATGTAGTGCGTCGACTGACTAACAAAAAAACCAACAAAGTTTGCGGAATTGCGAACTTAAGGTGCGGATGTCGAGTCGACTGTGGCGAGTATAAAATCAAAGACCTCTTGTCTAATCAGAGGTCACGTCAATACGAGGGCTAGTATGAAGATCGAGCGGAAGTTTACTAAAGTAAAAACAGGTGCCTACGGCGAAATTGAATTCAAAACGACGGCGTCCGAGATCAGGAATCCTGACGGCTCGATCGTGTTTGCATTGGAGAACATGGAAGTTCCGGTTGGTTGGAGCCAGGTGGCGGCCGACGTGATTGCCCAGAAGTATTTCCGCAAGGCCGGTGTGCCTGCGGCAGTGAAGGCGGTTAAGGAAAAAGGCGTGCCTGAATTTTTGCGTCCCTCCGTGCCGGATGAGGCTGCATTGGCCAAGCTTCCGGAAGATAAGCGTTATGTCGGCGAGACTACTGCGACGCAGGTCTTTGATCGTCTTGTAGGCACGTGGTGCTATTGGGGCTGGAAAGGTGGCATGTTCACCACCGAGGCCGACGCCAAGACCTATTACGACGAGATGCGCTATATGATGGCCTCGCAGATGGCCGCGCCGAATTCGCCGCAGTGGTTCAACACCGGCCTGCATTGGGCGTACGGAAT
>DFBD01000018.1:4034-13316 GCA_002367255.1 Rhodobacterales bacterium UBA3089
GCTTACGAGCATCCGCAGCCACATGCGTGTTTTATCCAGTCGGTTTCCGACAATCTGGTGAACGATGGCGGAATCATGGATCTTTGGACGCGAGAAGCGCGCCTGTTCAAGTATGGGTCCGGCACGGGTACGAATTTCAGCTCGCTTCGCGGGGCGAACGAGACTTTGGCAGGGGGCGGTAAGTCTTCGGGCTTGATGTCTTTCCTTAAAATCGGGGACCGCGCGGCGGGGGCTATCAAGTCTGGTGGCACAACGCGTCGTGCAGCCAAGATGGTTATCTGTGATATGGACCATCCAGATGTGGAAGAGTTCATCAACTGGAAGGTTTTAGAAGAACAAAAGGTTGCGGCCCTTGTTGCTGGTTCTAAAATCCATGAACAACGCCTGAATGATATCTTTGCCGCGATCCGTTCTTGGGATGGTGCTGAAGGGGATGCGTTTGACCCGAAGAAAAATGCTGGTCTTAAGGAAGCGGTGAAATCGGCCAAGAAGATGTCGGTTCCCGAGACTTATGTGAAGCGCGTTTTGCAATATGCAGAGCAGGGTTTTGCGAGCATCGAGTTCCCGACATATGACACTGATTGGGATTCCGAGGCGTATTTGACGGTTTCGGGGCAGAATTCGAATAACTCGGTTCGTGTGACTGATGCCTTCTTGCAAGCCGTTAAAGATGACGCGGATTGGGAGCTGGTTCGCCGTACCGACGGTACAGTTGCTAAAACTGTTAAAGCGACCGATCTTTGGGATCAGGTTGGGCACGCCGCGTGGGCTTGTGCCGATCCGGGCATCCAGTTCCATGACACGATCAATGACTGGCACACGTGCCCTGAAGATGGTGCGATCCGTGGGTCGAACCCTTGTTCGGAATACATGTTCCTTGATGATACGGCGTGTAACCTTGCGTCGATGAATTTGCTGACGTTCTTGCATGATGGGCAGTTCGATGCCGAAGGCTATATCCACGCGTGTCGCTTGTGGACGATGACGTTGGAAGTTTCCGTGTTGATGGCGCAGTTCCCGTCAAAGGAAATCGCCGAGCTTTCTTATAAATTCCGTACGCTTGGTCTTGGCTATGCCAACATCGGTGGCTTGCTGATGAACATGGGCTTTGGGTATGATTCCGAAGAAGGGCGCGCGCTTGGGGCGGCTTTGACGGCGATCTTGACAGGCATTGCATATAAAACGTCAGCCGAGATGGCCAAGGAGTTGGGACCGTTTGATGGCTATGCCAAGAACGCCGACCACATGTTGAAAGTGATGCGGAACCACCGTCGTGCGGCTTACGGCGAAACGAAGGGGTACGAGGGGCTGTCTGTGATGCCTGTGCCGCTTGACCATGACAATTGCCCTGATGGCCAGTTGATCAACCTTGCGCATAAGGCGTGGGATGATGCGTTGAAGCTGGGCGAGGAGCATGGTTTTAGGAACGCGCAGGTGTCTGTGATTGCGCCAACTGGCACAATCGGGCTGGTGATGGATTGTGACACGACCGGTATTGAACCTGACTTCGCGTTGGTGAAATTCAAGAAACTTGCCGGTGGTGGATATTTCAAAATCATCAACCGCTCGGTTCCTGCGGCGCTTAGCAATTTGGGCTATTCGACCAGCCAGATTGAGGAAATTACCTCCTATGCCGTTGGACATGGAACGATTGGCAATGCGCCGGGGATCAACCATACCTCGTTGCTGGGGCATGGATTTAGTGCGGTAGAGATCGATAAGGTCGAGGCAGCGATGCCAACGGCATTTGACATCAAGTTCGTGTTCAACCAATGGACGCTGGGCGAGGATTTCTGCCGTAACACCCTTGGAATTCCAGAAGAAAAGCTGAACGACCCGTCGTTTGACCTGCTGCGCCACCTTGGATATACGCGCCAGCAAATCAGCGAGGCAAACAGCCATGTTTGCGGTACGATGACGTTGGAAGGTTCACCGTTCCTTAAGGAAGAGCATTATAAAGTCTTCGATTGTGCGAATGTCTGCGGGCAGATTGGCAAGCGGTATCTTAGCGTTAGCAGTCACATCAACATGATGGCGGCGGCGCAGAGCTTTATCTCGGGGGCGATCTCGAAAACGATCAACATGCCGAATGACGCGACGATCGAGGAATGTAAGGCGGCTTATGAGCTAAGCTGGTCCTTGGGTGTAAAGGCGAATGCGCTTTATCGTGACGGTTCCAAACTGTCGCAACCGCTTTCGTCTGCGCTGATTGACGACGACGAGGACTTGGAAGAAATTCTGGCCGAGGCGCCTGCGGCGGAACGTCCGGCGATTTTGGCCGAGAAGATTGTTGAAAAAATCATCGTGCAAGAGGTTGATCGTGGCCGTGAAAAGCTGCCGCAACGTCGTAAGGGGTATACCCAAAAGGCCGTTGTTGGCGGACATAAGGTTTACCTGCGTACGGGCGAGTACGAAGACGGAAATCTTGGTGAAATCTTTATTGATATGCACAAAGAAGGTGCCGGATTCCGCGCGATGATGAACAATTTCGCTATCGCGATTTCGGTGGGGCTACAATACGGCGTGCCGCTTGAGGAATTCGTCGATGCGTTCACTTTCACGCGCTTCGAGCCAGCCGGAATGGTACAAGGAAACGACAGCATCAAGAATGCGACCTCGATCCTTGATTATATCTTCCGCGAGCTGGCGGTTTCTTATCTGGACCGCACCGATTTGGCACATGTTCAGCCAAGTGGCGAGAGTTTCGATTCCATGGGGCGCGGCGCAGAGGAAGGCGTTAGCAATATCGGTGACATCGAAGGCGAGACCGCCAAATCCTCGATTGATATGATCCGCCAGATTTCATCAACCGGGTATTTGCGCAAGCGCGTTCCGGACGAATTGACTGGAATGCAGGCTGTGGTGGAAACCGAAACGATAAGTGAAACCGTAACCATGACAGGCGCGGTGATGGATGACCGGACTAAGGCGAAGATGCAAGGCTACGAGGGGGATCCTTGCGGTGAATGCGGAAACTTCACTTTGGTGCGTAACGGAACCTGTATGAAGTGTAACACTTGTGGGGGAACCTCTGGGTGTAGCTGATTTACAGACAGGTGGAGGTGTTCGCCTATTTGCTTGGCGACCCTCCGGCACTTCAGGCCGCAGGCAATGAACCGAGCGGTAATAATGGTGAGCCTGATTTGCAAAACTTGGGGGGGTGGTTATACCATCCCCCTATTTTTTTTACATTCGTAATGTTGCGTAACTAGTTGACACTAAAGGCCGCGTGCCAAGGCGGCGACGCCTGTGCGGGCTAAATCGGTTAGGCCTAGCGGACGCATGAGTTCGACGAAGGCGTCGATCTTTTCGGGTGTTCCGGTGATCTCGAATACGAAGCTGGTTAGCGTTGTATCGACAACATTAGCGCGGAAAATATCGGCCAGACGCATGGCTTCGACGCGTTTTTCGCCTTTGCCAGTTACCTTCAACATGGCCAGCTCGCGTTCAACGGATGGGCCTTCGACGGTTAAATCGTTAACGCTGTGGATTGGGACCATGCGGTCAAGCTGGGCTTTGATTTGCTCGATCACTGCCGGCGTTCCGGTGGTGACAATGGTGATGCGGGAAAGATGCCCCTCGTGATCGGTTTCGGCAACGGTCAGGCTGTCGATGTTGTAGCCACGACCGGAAAACAGGCCGATGACGCGGGCCAGCACGCCGGCTTCGTTGTCAACGATTACGGTTAGGGTGTGGGTTTCGATCTCGTCTCCGAGGGGGTTTTTAAGATCGTAAGCGCTTTTCTTGGAAGCACCATTTTTCAATGTAAGAGCGTTCATCGTGTTTTCCTTTTTATCGTCTTTAGTGTCGGCAATATCGGACCGAATGTCTAGATGCGGAGTTCGTTTGGCGGGGGCAGAACAATGCGGCCGTCTGTGGGGAGGGTTCTTTTATTGTCGATCAGGTGGGTCAGGAACGGGGAAAATTCGCTGGCGAATTTGTGGTCGTCCTGTTGGGACATTTCGGTTTTATGCCTTTGGCTGATGCCTTTGTTGAACTGCGTGAACCGCCCGTCGAGAACGGCGGTAACGATTTTCTCAGGGTCTCCGGTGATGTCCAATTGGTTAAGAATGCGTTGCGCGGTGGTTTGCATGTCAAACGCGGTATCCTCGAAATCCATTGGCAGGACGTTTGGCAGGCGGAGCCATGCGGTTAGGCTGTCGGTTTGATTGCGGATGCCGGATTTGGCATCCTCTAGCGTTTCAATTTCGGCGAAGGCGGGTTTGCCGTTGGCGCGGGCACGAACCCCGTGGTCGAGCATCGAGAGCGCCATGTCGCGTGGGTCGCGGTAACAGGCATGCGCGATGGCTTGACCGTTCTGGATCAGGCGGACTACCGCCGGATCGGGGCGGGTGTGGGTTTTGATTGCGATCGGGTGGCCGATGGCTTGCACGGCTTCCCACAGTTGGGCGGCTTGATCGTCGCTGTAATGCTGTCCGAAGTTCAGTTTTTTGTTCGGGCCCATCAGATGTGCGGGCAGGCGGTGTTGTTTATACCCTGCCTGCGACAGCGCCTCGCTGACCATGTGAAAGGCCAGCGTTGTGCCGCATTTTGTCATGCCATAGCTGAAATAGATCAGAGGTTTCATGTGGTTGAACCGCGTAGTTAAACTAACGCGCCACCTTTGCCTTTGATCGCATCCTCGGTTTTGTCGTCGCCCATTAACATCTCGTTATGAGCGGCTCCGCTCGGGATCATCGGGAAGCAGTTTTCGTGCTTCTCGACCAGACAATCGAAAATGACGGGACCTTCGTGGTTCAGCATCTCCATGATGGCGTCATCCAGATCAGCAGGATCGGAGCAGCGAATGCCTTTGGCTCCGAAGGCCTCGGCCAGTTTCACGAAATCGGGCAGGGATTCCGACCAGCTGTGAGAATAACGCGAGCCGTGCAGAAGTTCTTGCCATTGGCGGACCATGCCGAGACGTTCATTATTCAGGATGAACTGTTTGGTTTGTAGGTTGTACTGCGTCGCGGTGCCCATTTCCTGCATGTTCATCAGCCAGCTGGCTTCGCCCGCGACGTTGATAACCAGCGCGTCGGGGTGGGCGATTTGCACCCCCATGGAGGCGGGGGTGCCATACCCCATCGTGCCCAAGCCGCCGGATGTCATGAAACGGTGCGGGTCTTCAAAACCAAGATATTGCGCAGCCCACATCTGGTGTTGGCCCACTTCTGTCGTGATGTAACGGTCGCGACCTTTAGTCAGCGCTTCAAGGCGTTCCAGCGCATATTGCGGTTTGATGACAGTGTCGGAGCCCTTGTATTTCAGGCACTCAACAGCTTTCCACTCGGCTATTTGCGCTTTCCATTTGGCGATGCCTGCGGCGTTGGTCTTACGACCGCGCGATTTCCAAACCTTCAGCATATCTTCCAGAACATGGCCGATATCACCGATGATCGGTGTGTCTACGTGGATGATTTTGTTGATCGAAGAAGGGTCGATATCGATGTGTACTTTATAGCTGTTGGGGCTGAAGGCATCGGTGCGACCCGTGATGCGATCATCAAAACGTGCGCCAACGCACAGCATGTAATCGCAATCGTGCATGGCCATGTTGGCCTCGTACGTGCCGTGCATGCCCAACATGCCCAGCCAGTTATCGCCAGACGCAGGGTAGGCGCCAAGGCCCATCAACGTGGAGGTGATCGGCGCCCCTGTCGCGTCAGACAGCTCGCGCAGCAGTTGGCTGGCACCAACGCCGGAGTTGATAACCCCACCGCCGGAATAGATGATCGGGCGTTTGGCCTTCTCAAGCATTTCGACCGCTTTGGTGATGGCATCTATGTCGCCTTTCACGCGTGGCTGATAGTGCGAAATTTTGGTTTTCGGTTTGGTCGTGTAATCCCCCATTGCAAACTGAACGTCCTTGGGGATATCCACCAAAACGGGGCCGGGGCGACCGGTTGTAGCCACGTGGAAGGCTTGATGGATGGTTTCAGCCAGAATGTCTGTGTCTTTCACCAGCCAGTTGTGTTTGGTACAAGGGCGGGTGATGCCGATGGTGTCGGCCTCCTGAAAGGCATCGTTGCCAATCATGAATGTGGGAACCTGCCCCGTCAGAACGATCATCGGGATTGAATCCAGCAGCGCATCGGTCATGCCGGTAACAGCGTTCGTCGCACCTGGACCGGAGGTTACCAGAACAACGCCGGGTTTTCCGGTAGAACGGGCATAGCCTTCGGCAGCGTGGGTCGCGGCTTGTTCGTGGCGAACGATGATGTGGCGAATCTGGTTTTGCTGAAAAATTTCGTCGTAAATTGGAAGGACAGCGCCGCCGGGGTAACCAAAGACTGTGTCGACACCTTGATCCTTCAAGGCTTGAACTACTATCTGGGCGCCGGTCATTTGACGGGTCATCGCATTTACTCCAATTTTTCGGGGATACCCCCGTTTCAATTATAGGGCGACCTGAGGGGTCACAAAAAACCCCTGATTGCAGGGGGCAGTTGTTTCAGCCAAAATAGTTAATGTTAGGACAGAAACGTATGTTTCGACGATGGCAGGTTGGAAGATTTGCCCTTCGCCGTTCACAATTTCTAGTATCCTGTTTGCGGAAGGTCAACAGCATTTTGTGAATATAATTACGGTAAGGGTTGGCATTTTGTCATTAAGTTGCGTAAGGGCGTCACATCTCGCATCAATTCGCAAATGTAGACACGAAAATGGCATTGAATTGCGCTTTGCAGCAATAGGGGATTGCTCGGCGCTGCGGAATTGGACGACAAAACTGACCAATTCGCTAAAATATGCGTTGCATAATGTTGCGGGTTAAGTAATTTAGAGGTGTTATTCGATCAGCTTTGCAACGACTGCAAGGTTATAAACTGGGAGGTTATTAATGGATCGTCGTTCTTTTCTTAAAAATTCCGCACTGGGCGGTGCTGCAGTTGCTGCATCTTCAACGCTCGCAGCACCTGCGTATGCAACAGGCAAGCGCACGCTGACTATGGTTACATCTTGGCCTCACGGCTTCGCTGTTCTTGATGACGCTGCTGTCCACTTCTCTGAAATGGTAACAGCAATGTCTGATGGCGCGCTGACAATCGACAAGAAAGCTCCGGGCGAGCTGGTTGGTGCGCTTGAGGTGTTTGATGCTGTGACTTCCGGTCAGGCAGATATGTACCACTCGGCTGATTATTACTACATCGGTCAGCACCCGGGTTATGCTTACTTCACTGCGGTTCCGTTCGGCGCCACAGCGCAAGAGCTGACAAACTGGTACAACCATGATGGCGGTAAAGAGCTGCACGACGAACTTGGCGAAATCTTTGGTCTGAAATCCTTCCTGGCTGGTAACTCCGGTTCGCAGTCCGGTGGTTGGTTCCGTTCGGAAATCAACTCCGCAGAAGACTTCAACGGCCTTAAGTTCCGTATGCCAGGTCTTGGCGGTAAAGTGCTTGGTAAACTGGGCGCATCTGTTCAGAACATTCCGGGCGGCGAGCTTTATCAAGCGATATCCTCCGGTGCTCTGGACGGCCTTGAGTGGGTTGGCCCATGGGCTGATGAACGCGCCGGCTTCCAGGAAGTTGCGAAGGTTTACTATACAGCTGGTTTCCACGAGCCAGGTTCGGGTCTTTCATGTGGTGTAAACCGCGGTGTGTTTGAAGAGCTTTCAACAGCTCACCAGACAATCATCGAGCAGGCTTCGTTGGCTACAACCAACCACAACCTGTCGCTGACATTGGCGAATAACGGTGCGGCACTTGCTCGTCTTCAGGCGCAGGGTGTTCAAACTTTGCAGTTCAGCGATGACGTTTGGGATGCATTCGGTACGGCTTCTTCGGAAGTTATGGACGAATTCATGGATGACGAATTGTTCGCACGTATCCGCGCAAGCTTCGAAGCTTCGATGGCTTCTTCGTCCGCGTGGATTTCCAAGTCCGACGGCGAATATGTTCGTCAGCGTGACCGCGTTCTGGCTAACCGTTAAATCACGGCGATACCTTAAAGCTAAAATACCACCCCTTCTTTATTGAGGGGGTGGGACTTTGACTGCACGTAGGATGATATCTACGGGGGTCCAATCAGGGAACTTTGCACAATGGATTTTATTATTTGGGTGTTTAGCAACATCGGCATGGGTTTTGTGAACCTGTTCTACGTTATCTTTCATCCGTCCGCCTGGCTTGATTGGTCTGATAAAACTGCGTTGGTGCATTTCATCTATTATGGCGCGTCAAAAGAATTATTTTTTGTTATTTTCGACATTTTCGTGGTCGTGAGCGTCGTTGGCGCTTTTTACCGCAAATTCCTGTGGGCCGTGGTTCGCGGATTTGAGGCATTTGCCAACACGGTTGGCCGTTTCTTCGCTTGGGCCGCGCTGTTTATGGTCTTACAGCAGATCATGATCGTGTTCCTGCAACGGATTTTCAAAGTTTCGGAAATCGCAATCAGCCCCTTAGGTCTGGCGTTCACGCGTGATCTAAGCTGGTATGGCGAAGAGATGAAATTCTATAACGCCATGATCGTTTGTCTGGCTGCGTCTTACACGTTTGTGCAGGGCGGTCACGTGCGGGTTGACCTGTTCTATGCCGGGATGCGGCACCGGGCCAAACGGGTCGTGGATATGTTCGGGTCGCTGTTCCTTATTATTCCGTTCATGACAATCATCTGGATGTTCGGCTGGTTCTTCATGTGGCGCCATCTGGTGACACCGAAAGTTTCCGTTGCGGATTCCCTTGAACTGTTGGAGCGTAAATCGCGTCTGTTGAAGTGGAATGTAGAGACCATCGGTTTTTCGCCCAACGGGTTTGACGGGTACTTCCTGTTCAAAATTCTGCTGATCAGTTTCGCAGGTATGATGTTTATTCAAGGTTTGACGTTCTTCTGGCGCTCTATGCTGGAATTTATCGAGGGCGAGGCCAGTGCAGGTAAGTATCTGCAACTGGACGAGTTGAACGACGAGACGGCTGAAACAGTCGCCGCAATACATTAAAGGTAGGATGATATAATGCTCTTCGGACTAGACGGCGTCGAATTAGGCCTGATTATTGTGTTCGTCTGCCTTTTTGGCGGAATCATGTCGGGCTTCCCTGTAGCTTTTGCTATCGGTGGGGCGGCGACAATTTCATTCGGTATTTTGGCCGTTCTGGACAGTTCCGGCCTGCTGTTAAAGGAGGTGCTGGACACCTCTAGCGACGCATATGTGGATTTGTTGAACTCGGGGGTGGATCGGAAGGCTATCTCGATATTCAAGTATCCCGATTTACCGGTGTCGATAGAGCCGCTATTGCATGGCGGCTGGGAAACAGCGATGAACCGCAACATCTCGTTCATTGC
>DFBD01000018.1:13323-19119 GCA_002367255.1 Rhodobacterales bacterium UBA3089
GCGATGTTTGTTCTTATGGGCATCATGCTGGAACGCTCTAAAATCGCGGAAGATTTGTTGACAACTATGGGCCGTGTGTTCGGCCCGCTTCCAGGCGGCCTGGCCGTGTCGGTTGTTGTGGTTGGTGCATTCCTTGCGGCTTCTACGGGTATTGTTGGCGCGACTGTGGTAACCATGGGGTTACTGACGTTGCCAACCATGCTGCGGAACAACTACTCGCCAGAACTGGCGACAGGGGTTATTGCTGCTTCGGGCACACTGGGGCAGATCATCCCACCTTCGATTGTTATCGTTCTACTTGGCACGTTGGCGGGTGATATCTATTCCGCCGCACAAGAGGGCCGCGCGATCGAGGCTGGCTGTACCGATGCGTTGACCTATCTTGGGCAGGCCGCGGTTCTGTCGGTTGGTACGCTGTTCAAGGCGGCGCTGTTGCCCGGCATTATGCTGGCGTTCCTTTATGCGGCCTATGCATTCGGATTCGCACTTCTGAACCCTACAAAAGCGCCCCCTATTCATGTGGAGGGTACAACCGGAGTACGCACAAGTCGCACCCATAAAGTTCTTTGGCTTCTGGGTGTTCCCACAGGCATCATTCTGTTCGCCATCGCGGCCTCGTCTTTCAATATGGTCGGCAGCCAGAGCACATATGTTGCATCTGTGGCTGACGTTGGCGAGCAAGCCGGACTTCGCACAAATGTGGGCGAGCAATGTCAGGCTTCGATGATCGAGCTACATGGTCAAGAGGCATGGGACAACGCAGTCGCCACTCAAGCTGAAATCGAGGCATCCGGTGGTGGTCTGAGTTCAGAGGAACGTCGTCGCACACCTGAACAAATAGAAGAGTTTCGCGCTGAAGTTATCGCCAATGCGGCACCTATAGGTACAGGCTTGACCCAAATTCTGGTTATGTTTGCGCTGATGCTTGCAGTCGCATACGGTCTGGCGCCGAACGAGGAAAAACGCCCGCTTTATATCGGTGGGTTAGGTATCGGGCTATCTCTGCTGGTGGATATTCTGTTGCTTGGACCAGAATCTTCGTCCGGTACGGTCTTTGCGATGCAGGCGATACCTTTTGCGGTGATATTCGTTGGTATTAAAGTCGCCGCGAAGCGCTTGGCCGCGAACGAAGTTTTGAGTGTTGTGTTCCCGCCGCTTGTTTTGATTATTGCCGTTCTGGGCTCTATCCTTGGTGGTATTACCAACCCTACACCTGCGGCAGCCCTTGGTGCTGGCGGGGCGATCATGTTGGCGGCGTTCCGCAAACTGAAAGACGAAGGCGGCAGCGGAAAGATCATTCTGGTAACCGCATTTGCCATGGTTCTGTTGTTGCTGGTTGGCATTAACTTTGACCTTCGCTCCAACATTTCCCACGTCGGTTTCGAAAACTGGATTGCGATTATTGCGTCGTTGGTATTCTACCACATCGCCATGGGCGGGCTGTTGTTCGCGTGCTGGACCTTGTGGAAAACGTCCGTGTTGACGCCGGTGGTACGGGAAACCGCCAAGGTGACATCGATGGTGTTCGCGATTCTGATCGGGTCACAAATGCTGAACCTCGTGATCATTTCGTTCGGTGGAGAGCACTACATCCAATCGTTCTTGCGTAGCTTTGAACGTGAGTGGGTGGTCTTCCTGATCGTGATGGCGGTTCTGTTCTTCCTCGGTTTCGTACTCGATTTCCTCGAGATCATTTACATCGTTGTCCCCATCGTTGGGCCTGTGATTTACGGCGGCACGTTGGATCCTAAATGGGTGACGATCATGATCGCGGTGAACCTGCAAACCAGCTTCTTAACCCCGCCGTTTGGATTCGCGTTGTTCTACTTGCGCGGCGTTGCACCGGCGAGCGTGACAACGGCACACATCTATCGTGGTGTGATCCCGTTCGTACTTATTCAGGCGCTCGGATTATTGCTGCTTTGGTTCTTCCCAAGCGTGGTGACGATTGTTCCGAACCTACTGAGCTGATTTCAGCTTAGATAAAACTAAAAACGCCTCGATCTTTATCGGGGCGTTTTTTTATATCTGGTTTTTAAGTCTGTGGGGGAAGATGGATCGCGGCGACTTGTTCGGCTACCGGGTCATTGCCTAACGGATTTTCGCCAACGTTGCCGATCATCTCATCCGTTAATCCGGCCCAAATGCCGTCTTTGAAAACCTCCAGCGGGCGGTAATTTGCCTTGTAGTTCATCTTCTTGCTGCCCGGCACCCAGAACCCTAGATATACATAAGGTAGGCCAGCTTCGCGTGCCATACGGATGTGATCAAGGATGATATACGCGCCCATGGATCGTTTTTTTAGATCAGGGTCGAAGAAGGAGTACACCATCGACAACCCGTCGTGCAGAACATCCGTCAGGCAGGCTGCCTTTAGGTTTTTTTCGCCATTGTTGTCTGTTTCATAGTATTCAATTACCCGGCTTTGCACGGGCGTTTCCTCGATCATGGCGGCGAACTCGTACATGTCCATGTCTGCCATACCGCCATCCGGATGACGTTGATCGAGGTATTTTTCGAATAATTCGTAATGCTCCTCGGTCGCCCAAGGGGCTTTGACCTCGCGGCTTAGTTTTTGATTCCGTTTCAGAATGCGCCGCTGGCTGCGTGAGGGCTCAAACCCTGCGGCAACGACGCGCGCTGACATGCAGGCGGAACATCCGGAGCAGGTCGGGCGATACAATACGTTTTGGGATCGCCGGAAGCCTTGGCGTGAAAGGCTGTCGTTCAGGTCTTTTGCACCATCGCCAAACAATGCCGTAAACAACTTACGTTCCACCTTGTCGTCAAGGTAGGGACAGGGTTGCGGGGCCGTCACATAGAACTGGGGCGCGGTTGGAAGCGTGTGGCGCATAATCGTGAATTACTTTGCTAGGGTTTAGATAACCCTAACAAAGCACAGGTAGCTTGGGCAATCGTTAATTTAGAGGGCGGTTAATTGCCGTGGTGCCAAGGATCATGTCCTGCACGCTTTGACCGTAGCGACTGCTTAGGATCAACACGATGCTTAGGATTTGTACAAAGAAGAACCCCGTACCGATTGTGAAGATCAAAGTATGTACCAACGCGAGGCTAGTACTTAGCTTTTGACCGTCTTTGTCGCGAAACTCGATCCCGACCATCCGCATACCCCATGTGGAGGATTTGGAGGCAATGGTGAAAGTCCGGTAAAGCAAACCGACGACCAACCATATGAACGGGAAAATGAAGAACCCTAACCCTATTGTGAGAACACTGATAAGAAAGGTCATTCCAAAGGTAATTATTCCATCGAAAACCCAAGCCACAAGACGGCGGGAGGGGACTTTGTCATAGAATTGGCTGTCCATCTCCGGATCTGGCAGGCCTGTGTAGGCGGCGTCATAATATGTCATTTTTGCTCCACTGTATAAGGTAAGCCCCCGCTTGCGCGGGGGAGGGGCGTTTAGGCAGGTGCCTGTGTTGGATTGACCGAGTAGTCAGACGGCTTGTTTTCAGTCGTCGTTGGCTCTGGCGTTACATCCTTGGCGTTCTGTTCACGAACGAACTGGTCAAACTCGGCGCGATCCTTAGAGGCGCGCAAGTTGCCGAGGAAGTTCTGAAAGGCACTTTGCTCGTCTTCCAGACGTTTGATTGTTTCATCACGGTATGCGTCAAACGCTGTGTTACCGGTAGAGAAACTGCGGCGACTGTGGCGCTGCCACTTACTGCGATTACAATTTTTGCCCATTCGATTGGTTCCGATCATATAAAAGAGGATGACGAGGCCGACTGGCCACAGAAAGATAAATCCGAGGATCATTGTCGCGATCCAGGCTTTCGTCCCGTGTTCGTCCAGCTTGTCCCGTGCTTGTTCGAGGAGGTGTGCCGGAGAGTTCATATTAGTGTTCCTTCCAATGTAAATGTTGTTCACATTAACATAATTGGGGGCTTACAATGAAATCACAAGGGGTAGGGGTGAAAAATGTAAATGTTTTTTACATTAATTGCCTATTTTGGCAACAAACCCAAGCCACGCAGGTAAATTCCAACACCGGATTCCAGTAATTCTTCCGGGGAAAACGGTGCGCGCCTGCCTGGTTCGCCGCGTGCGAACAGTTCTACGACGCCGTGGGACATAGCCCAGATGTGATAGCTGACCATTGTCGCGGGTGGGCGCTGGTTGGCTGGCATATGCTCAAAAAGCTTTTCTGCGGCTTGCGTTTGCACAGCCATGGCGCGGTTGGCAACCATGTTTAGTTCATAGTTTCCGGCGATGGAAACGCCGGACTCAAACATGGCAATGTAATAGCCTGCGTGATCGCGGGCGAACGACAAGTAAGCGCGCCCCACGGCCTCGAATGCGGCCATCGGGTTTGGGTTGCCGCGATCAAAGGCGGCTTCCATCTGTTCGGCGAACAGGACATAGCCTTGGCGGGCTACCTCGGCGATCAGGTCCTCGCGGCCTTTGAAGTGGCGGTAGGGGGCGGCCGCGCTGACTCCAGCGGAACGGGCCGCTTCGGCAAGGGTAAACCCCGTCGGCCCCTTTTCCTCGATCAGGGAAAGGGTGGCCTCGACAAGGGCCTGCTTCAGGTTACCATGATGATAGCCTTTGCGTTCTGGAGACTGTTTATTCATTGAATATACATAACCTTGAAGTGGTGATGGAACAAGGTGGTCAACGGTCCTCTAGGGCCATGATCGCCGGAGAACCGGAGATTTCCGGGTCTGGCGCAATGACAATATCGTGGTTTTTCCCGTCGTAATCCATTTTTGAAAGCACCAGCCGCATAGCCGCAATTCGCGCACGGCGTTTGTCATCCGAGCGAATGACGTTCCACGGCGAGGTTTCGGTGTCAGTCTCTTTGAACATCCGCGCAATCTGGGTGGAGTATTCGTCCCATAGTTCCAGCCCTTTGACGTCAATCCCTGACAGTTTCCACTGTTTGAGCGGGTCCGATTCACGGGCCAGAAGGCGGCGGAGTTGTTCGGCGCGGCCAACGGTTAACCAGATTTTAATCAGGGTGATACCATCTTCAACGAGCATGTCCTCAAAGCCGGGGGTTTGATTGTAGAAATGTTGGTTTTGTTCCGGGGTACAGAACCCGAAAACGGGTTCGATGACGGCGCGGTTGTACCAGGATCGGTCAAAAAATACCAACTCGCCCTCGCTGGGAAGATGCTGGACGTATCGCTGGAAATACCACTGACTGCTTTCACGTGGCGTCGGTTTGGCAAGCGCAACAACACGGGCGCCACGGGGGTTCAGGTTCTCGCCGAAACGGTAGATAGTGCCGCCTTTGCCAGCACTATCGCGCCCCTCGAAAACAATCGCTATGCGTTGACCGGTTTCGTTTATCCAGGACTGCATTTTGACCATTTCGATCTGAAGGGCAGCGTAAAGGGTATCGTACTCTTTGCGTTTCATGCGTTTCTTGTAGGGGAAGCCGGGTGCAAGAATATCGCTCTTCTTGCCCTTTTTGATCGCTTCACGAATTTCGTTAGGCGCAGCTAGCTCGTAATACTTGGTAATTGCCCCCTCAAATGGCTTAGTCATTTGGAATCCCCTTCGAGGATTTTTTCAATGTTGATATTTGTTGTCTGATAAATTTCGTTGATCCAGTTTCCATAAAGCAGATGTGCGTGGCTGCGCCAGCGGTTCTCGGGTTCTTGGGTTGGATCATCGTTTGGGTAATAGTTCTTGGGAACATTTGTCGCCAAACCCTTGGCTACGTCGCGGTCGTATTCTTCTTTCAGGGTGCCACGATCATATTCAAGATGGTTGAAAATATAGAGGGCGCGGTTTTGTTTGTCTTCAATCAGGCACGGCCCGACCTC
>DFBD01000110.1 GCA_002367255.1 Rhodobacterales bacterium UBA3089
GCTACGATCTGGCGTTCCATTTCGTCACATTTGTTCAGGAATGTCAGGCGGAAGGCGAAGCCTACGTCGCGGAAAATCTCGGCGTTTTGGGCCCATGTGATAACGGTACGGGGTGACATCACGGTGGAGAGGTCGCCGTTCATGAACGCGGTGCGGGTCAGGTCGGCGACGGTTACCATTTGGGCAACGGTCTGGCGACCCTCGACCGAGTTGTAGTGCGGTGCTTTGCCAAGCACGATCGCGGTTTCGGCATCGTGTGACAGGTAGTTCAGCGTTGACACAATCGACCAGCGGTCCATCTGCGCTTGGTTGATTTGCTGCACGCCGTGGTAAAGGCCGGTCGTGTCGCCAAGGCCGACGGTGTTGGCGGTGGCGAACAGGCGGAAGGACGGGTGCGGGGTTATGATCTCGTTCTGGTCGAGAAGGGTCAGTTTGCCGCCTTCCTCCAGCACACGCTGGATTACGAACATCACGTCGGGACGGCCTGCGTCGTATTCGTCGAACACGATGGCGCAGGGGTTACGCAGCGCCCACGGCAGGATACCTTCCTGGAATTCGGTTACCTGTTTGCCGTCTTTCAACTTGATCGCGTCTTTACCGATCAGGTCAATCCGGCTGATGTGGCTGTCGAGGTTCACACGGACCGTTGGCCAGTTCAGGCGTGCGGCGACTTGTTCGATGTGGGTGGATTTACCCGTGCCGTGGTAGCCCTGGATCATCACACGGCGGTTATGCTGGAAACCGGCAAGAATGGCGAGCGTGGTGTCAGGGTCGAATTTATACGTTGGATCAAGGTCAGGAACTCGATCGGAGCGTTCCTCGAAACCTTTGATCACCATATCGGAATCGAATCCGAACAGATCACGGACGCTCAGGGATTCGGTTGGTATCTTATTGCTTGTCATCGGTTCTATCCATCGTACTGAAAATCGGCGCGCGGCCATTCTTTATTCAAGATTATATGTGTAACATTCGGGGCGGGCTTGCAAGGGGCAGGAACGCCGCTGATCGTGACGTTACTTTTCGATAAAGCTTCGGGAGCCTTTGATCTGTTCCCACGCCCAGACCACCTCGGCCAGTCGTTCTTCATCATCGCGACGCCCGCCATTCAGGTCGGGGTGCATGGCTTTGACGAGGGATTTGTAGACCTTGCGGATTTCGGCCTTGGTCATCGTGTCCTTCGCATCCATAATTTCCAGCGCTTTGCGTTCGGTTGACGGCAAGCGTCGGGCCCGGGTGCGAGGATCAGCCGCCGGATTTAGCGTGCCGTTTTCGCCGAGTACTTCGTAAGGGTCATCAAAGCCGAAACGTTTGAAGGCTTGGGATTCTACGTTTGCGCGGTTGCTGTTGATCGCATCGCGGAATGGCTTTGTGTCGCGACCCCAGACTTTGTCGGATTCGACCTGCTCCTCGAATTCAGTTTCGGAGTGGTTTTCGAAGAAGTTCCATTTTTTGTTGTATTCGCGGATGTGCTCTTGGCAGAACCACACGAACTCCTCGACGTTATCGGGGCTTTTGGGTGCGCGGAATTTTCCGGTTTTTTTACAACCGGTGCTTTCGCATTCACGCGAAGAAGACTCGATAGCGCCGGACAGTCCACGCCGACGGGAACGGCGTTTTTTGTCCGCTGACACCGAGATGTCAAAATTCAATGGTGAGGGCCGTTTCATCGCAGGCGGTCCTTTCAGCTTTCCGACTCAGGTGCAACACAATACTGTTTGTGACAGATTGGCCAAGGCCTAATGTAAATGGAGCGAGATATTTTGACTTATAGTGAACGGATAACCCAGAAACTGACCGAAGCGTTCAGCCCAATTGAATTGCAGGTTATCGACGAAAGCGAGCAACATCGCGGTCATGGTGGTTATATCGAGGGTGGAGAGACACATTTCAAGGTGGTGATGAAATCCGCCGACATGAACGGGCTTTCCCGGGTTGCACGGCAGCGGGCGGTTTACGCGGTGTTAAAGTCCGAGCTTGAGGAACGTGTCCATGCGCTTGCTTTGCAGATTGACGGTGTCGAGTGAGCCGAGAGTTTATCTACGCGCCCTCTGACGAACCAATTGAGGTCATCCACAAAGACGAGGCGTTATTGATCGTCAACAAACCCTCGGGGCTTTTGTCTGTACCCGGGCGTCTGGAGGAGCATAAGGATAGCCTAGAGACCCGATTGCGCGATATATATCCTGATACGTTGTTGGTGCATCGGTTGGACGTCCCCACGTCCGGCGTGATGGTTTTTGCCCGCACGAAGGCTGCGCAGCGGCATATCGGGATGCAGTTTGAAAAACGCCAGACACGCAAGACATATGTGGCGCGGGTTTGGGGCCACATGGCCGAGGACAGCGGGCATATTGACCTGCCGTTGATTGTGGACTGGCCTAACAAACCACGGCAGAAGGTTTGCCATGAGACGGGCAAGCCCTCGCAAACCGACTGGCTGGTACTGGAGCGCGAGGCCGGGGCGACACGGGTTCGCCTGCATCCGCGTACAGGGCGAACGCATCAGTTACGGGTGCATATGATGGCAATCGGGCATTCGATCCTTGGTGACAGGTTCTATGCGGATGATGCGGCGTTGATGGCGGCGGATCGGTTGCAGCTTCATGCTGAAGAACTGGTGTTACGCCATCCGGTTGGCGGCGCGGAAATGACGTTCAGGTCCGAAGTGCCGTTTTAGCGGATGAACTGCGGTTTAAAACGGAACCTGATTTTCTGCTCCGGCGCGATATGGCGGTTCAAACGTTTGTTCCCCCAACCGAACAGGGCGATGATAACCAGCGTAAAGCTGACGAAGTATACCGCGATAATTGGGTAAGAAATAAACGGGTTGAAGGTTTTGTCCGCGAAGTAGTTGGCATAATAAAGCGCATCGCCAGATTGCCGCCATGCCGGAAAGCCCGAGAAAAACACCAGCGTTGTGGCGTGAAACATGAAGATCGCTTCGTTCGTGTAGCTGGGCCATGCAAGGCGCAGCATGGCGGGCCAGATGATGCGGCGGAATTTGCGAAAGCCGGACATACCGAAGGCGTCTGCGGCCTCTATGTCGCCTTTGGGGATGGCACGAAGGGCACCGTAGAATATCTCGCCTGAATAAGCGGAGGTGTTGAGAAACAGCACGATAACTGCGCCCAGCCATGCTTTGGTTAGCCAGCGGGTTTCTGCGGTGATCGTCGCGAATCCGAGGTTGATGTCTATGCCTACTTTGGGAATTAGCACGAAGATTTCGTAGGCAAGGAAGAACTGGATGAACAGGGGCGAGCCCCGGAATATGAAGATGAAGGCTTTGGCGGGGATGGCGGCCCATGGGTTTTGGCTGGCTTTGCCGACGGCGACCAGCGTTGCCAACCCGAAGCCGAGAAGCATGGCGAAAACGGCGAAGTAGACGTTCCATATCATACCAGAGCCAATCAGCACGAACTGGTCACACAGCGTGATGTCTGTTTTTGGCAACAACCGCTCCCCGATGCCGATGGAGCGGAGGCCGTAGTCCGTTAGGGTATCATAACAGCTCATGCCCCTGCCCCCACCGTGGCTTGGCCGTGGGATAGGCGTTTGGTGATACGGGCGAAAACCTTCTCGCTACCCCATGTCATGAACAAATAGAACACTAGCAGGAATGCGAAGTAGTATAGCCGCCAATCGGGGTGTGGGTAGGCAAACCGGGTGGTTTTGGAGCCGCCGAGTTCGCGCGCCCAATAGACGATGTCTTCGACCCCTAAAAGGAACAGCAAGGGGGTTGCTTTGATCAGGATCATCCACAGATTTGACAGGCCGGGCAGCGCGTAAACCCACATTTGTTTGACTTGAATGCGCCAGAAGACCTGACGATCCGTCATTCCGAATGCCTCGGCCGTTTCCAGTTGTGCGCGTGGGACGGCGTTCATGGCACCGTAGAGTGTATTGGCGGCAAAAGCGCCGAACACCAGCGCAAAGGCGATTAGCGCCAGCGTGAAGCCGTAAACCTCGTGGACCCATTGTGCCGAGGTTCCAAGGGGCATCTTGGCGGCAGTGCAAACCACGAAGTCATTGCCTTGCCGGATGGGTTCCAGCACGTCGGGGCATTTGACTTGGTGGCGTAGGTATTCGATCCCTTGGTCCATCGCGATGGGGACGAAGAGGAAAAAGATAATGTCAGGAACACCGCGCACGATGTTGGTATAGCCAAGGCCAAACCAGCGCAGCGGCAGAATTTTGGATTTGCGGGCCATGGCACCGCCAAAACCCAGCACCATTACAACAGGCGCAGTAAACGCCAGCAGTAAAAGGACTGTGCCAAAGCTAAGGTAAAAGGATTGGTGTTTGCCTGTGGTCAGGTAACACATCCACCAGTTTATACCGTCGAGGGTTGAAGGGTCTGCGCACATTTCCATGGGGAATGCCTAGGTTTTGAGGGGCAGCAACCGCCGCCCCTCAAGGTTAGAAATCAGTAACCAGCTTCGATGTCGAGCCAGCGTTTCAGGATCTCGTTCAAGCTGCCGTCAGCTTTCATCTGATCGATGGCTGCGTTCAGGGCCGCTTTCAGCTCTGTGTCGCTTTCACGAACACCGATGCCTACACCACCGCCGATGGACACGTTATCGCCAACGAACACCAGTTCGCCGTTGCTGTCTGCAACGATGTCGGCAAGGAATGCACGATCCGCCAGAACCGAGTCCACTTCGCCGGAACGAACAGCAGCTACGGTTTCATCGGCCGCGGCGAATTCAACAACTGTCGCGCCGGAGCTGGCAACATAGCTTGCCTGAATTGTCGAGGCCTGGGCCGCAACAACAGCACCAGAACCATCAGCACCAGCCAAAGCCATGTAGGCGCTTGGGTCCGACGGGATGTATTCTTGGGTGAAATCGATTACTTCGTCGCGCTCGTCCGTGATGGACATGCCGGCGATGATTGTGTCGTAGTTGCCCGAAACGAGGTTAGGGATAATCGAATCCCAGTCGTTCACAACCCATACGCAATCAAGACCTGCGATTTCGCACAGTTTATCGCCGACTTCGCGCTCTAGACCATCAACTTCGCCAGCATCGTTCAGGAAGTTGTATGGAGGGTATGCACCCTCGGTCCCCATGCGAACTGTGTCAGCTGTCGCTGTGGTTGTGAAAGCGGCCAATGCGGCGGCAATAATTAGTTTTTTCATCGTTATCTCCTTGGGTTAGTCTTAATGTTGGGCCGTAGTGGCCGAAAGAAACTGCTTTAGCCGTTCCGATTTTGTGTTCCCGAATACTTCTTCGGGGGTTCCTTCTTCCTCTATCAAGCCTTGATGCAGGAAAATCACGTGGTCGGCGACGTCGCGGGCTAGTTTCATATCATGGGTAACGATAATCATTGTCCTGCCCTCATTTGCAAGCGATTTGATCACTTTCACGACTTCCGCCTCCAATTCAGGGTCGAGTGCGCTTGTGGGCTCGTCAAACAACATCGCCACAGGCTCCATCGCCAGTGCCCGCGCAATGGCGGCGCGTTGCTGTTGACCACCGGAAAGCTGGGCGGGATATGCGTCACACTTATCACCGATGCCGACTTTGGCCAGCAGTTTACGGCCCATGGTTTCAGCTTCGGTCTTGTCTTTACCAAGGACGGAGATCGGGGCCTCGGTTACATTGTCCAGGATACTTAAGTGGGACCATAGGTTAAACTGCTGGAAGACCATCGAAAGCTTTGATCGCAGATTGATAACCTGTTTGGTGTTGGCCGGTTTACGTCCGTTACCGGTGTTTTTCCATGCGATCAGATCATCGCCGAATCGGATATCGCCTTGCTGGCAAATTTCCAACAGGTTCGCGCAACGCAGCAAAGTGCTCTTGCCGGAACCCGAAGATCCTATCAAAACGACGACCTCGCCAGCGTTGGCATGTAGGTCAATTCCCTTCAAAACTTCCAGTGACCCAAAGCTTTTGTGGATGTTCTCTAACGAAATAATCGGCGTTTCTGTCATTTTGTCTTTCAAGTTTCTTCTTAGCCCATTGATATCGGGACTCTATTTAGTTGCTAGTAGAAATTGCAACACAAAATGTGCAGTGGCCGCCTTAAAATAAACATATTTACCACACCTTTTAGCCTATTTTCTAACGGATAAGCATCAGATTGACTTCTAGTACCTGCTATCTATTGTGTAACGCCTGTAACCCGTAATTCATCTCCTTTTTGTTCAGTAAGAGTGCAAGCCAACCGTAAGTTGGCCCCACAAATCTGGTTTCAACATGGCACGATCATTCGTGACCTGGATGGCGGTCTGCGCTCTCGGGTTATTCTGGACTACAGCCGCTTCGGCTTCGCAAGGCAGTTGCAATACGCAGCTTACCCAAGCTGCGAATAGCCGCACCGTGTCCGCCGAGACGTTGGATCAGGACCTGTTTAATAGCGCAGTACTTCATTACGTGAATATCGAGCGTTGCAATCGCGGATTAACCCCTTTGACGTCTGATAACACGTTG
>DFBD01000160.1:0-2656 GCA_002367255.1 Rhodobacterales bacterium UBA3089
TCAGGACTGTGGCGCGCAGGCCAACATGGCAAAACTGCTGGCCGCTGATGCCAGCTGGGAGGCGGCAAATGCCTGCCTCCAGACCTTTGGCGGCTTTGGCTTTGCCCGAGAATTTGACGTGGAACGCAAATTCCGTGAAACCCGCCTTTATCAGGTTGCGCCGATTTCTACCAACCTGATCCTGTCTTATGTGTCCGAGCATATCCTTGATATGCCACGCTCATTCTGAATGAAATGACGGGGTTCCTTTGATCTGAATCATTGCGCCAAACAACCGTGGGGGCAACCATTTTGGCCTGCCTATCATTTTGTTAAAGGAGAAGTGTAATGGGAAGACTTCAAGGTAAGACCGCACTGATTACCGGTGCAGCGAATGGAATGGGCGCTGCCGAGGCCAAAATGTTTGCCGAGCAGGGCGCGAAGGTTATCGTTACAGATGTCAACGATGCAGGGGCCAAGGCCGTGGTTCAGGACATCACCGCCGCAGGTGGCAGTGCCATTGCCGTGCATCTGGATGTAAGTAACGCCGCAAACTGGGATGCAGCAATCGCAGATGGGGTCGAGGCTTTTGGCGATATTAGCGTTCTGGTCAACAATGCCGGTATATTGATCATGAAGCCGGTACAGGACACTACGGAAGAAGAATGGGACAAGATTTTTTCGATCAACGCCAAAGGGACGTTTCTGGGAACCAAGGCCGTTCTGAACAGCATGAAAGCCGCAGGTGGCGGCTCGATTATCAACATATCGTCGATCTATGGCCTCGTTGGGGCACCCTCTGCGGCTGCCTATCAGGCGACAAAGGGGGCTTTGCGGCTCTTAACCAAGGGAACGGCCGTGGATTATGCGCCTTTCAATATCCGGGTTAACTCGGTCCATCCAGGAGTAATTGTTACAGGGATGACCGAAGATTACCTAAAAGATCCGGAGACAACCAAAGCGCTGCTCGGTCCTACCATTTTGGCGCGCCCAGCCCAATCGGAAGAAGTGGCGAGCGCGGTATTGTTTCTTGCTTCGGACGAGGCCTCCTACATGACAGGCTCGGAAATAGTTGTTGATGGCGGCTATACTGCGCAATAGACTCGGCTACAGGACGGGCAACGCTTGGCCGTCCTGTTCGCTAGCCACGCTCGTTTTAGGGGAACCGCTATGACAGACCTTCTTGATATCACGCCCCTTAAACGCTGGATTGGCAAAACCGAAACAGCGCGGGATTACCTGACGGACTCACTAGTTAATCGTTTTCGGGCCACCCTCGACCCGTTCTTGTGGTCCGGCGAAGATATACCATTGGGTCTTCACTGGTGCCTTGCACTGCCCACCACCCCAACGGCAGAATTGTCAGAAGACGGGCACGCGAAAAAGGGCGGGTTTCTGCCGCCCGTACCGCTACCCTCGCGAATGTGGGCAGGTGGCGAGGTCGTTCATCACCAGAGCTTCACTCCAAACGCGCCCGTAACCCGCATTTCAACAGTTAACGATGTTGTTGCCAAGAAGGGCAAAAGCGGGGATTTGGTCTTTGTCACGGTTGGCTCAGAATACTATTCAGATGACCGTTTGTGTATTACCGAACGGCAAGATCTGGTTTTCCGCAATCACTCCACCCTGAACAAACCCGCTAACGCCATCGCCACACCAAATGCGACAGCGACACGGCAAGATACGCTAACGCCAGATCCGGTATTGCTGTTTCGCTATTCGGCCCTAACCTTCAATTCACATCGCATCCACTATGATCCGGATTACGCCCGAGACGAGGAAGGCTACGCGGGTCTCGTGGTGCATGGCCCCTTGCAGGCGACGCTGCTGTTAAATCTGGCCGCCAGGAAAGCCGGTAAACCGCCACATCGTTTTGCCTTTCGCGGCTTGGCCCCTGTCACCCACGGCATCCCGATCGAGCTTCACCAAGCCACCGAAAACACCGATGAAACAGTCTGGTGCCAGACCACAGACGGCACCAAAAGCTTTACAGCAACCTACAGCGATACCTAGGTCAGTCGTCTTTCTGATTAAGAAGCAGTGTGGCATCCTCGGGTAACGAGTCTACTATTTCAACGCTATCCGCACGAATACGCGCCGACTTCTGGAAAGCCTCTGCCGCTGCTTTACTGGCCTCGGCCTTATCTGCGCCTTGCTCCAAAACCAGACGTAGGCGCAATGTATCTCGATCCTGTTCGCGTGTAACGACCGCTTGCCCAGCAACGGCACCGGATACAGCAATAACAACTTCCTCGATAGCCCGAGGATAAACGAAGATTTCCCGCACCTTCACTGCCGCACCAACGCGCCCTTGAATGGCCGAAATCCGAGTAACCCTGCCATCATCCGCCGCTTCCAGCGCAAAGGCACTGTCGCCTGTCCCAAACCGGATCATCGGCCAGCTGGCATCCCGCGCCGTAACCACAATCTCGCCGATCTCGCCCTTGGCCATGGCTTCGCCACTAACAGGGTCGCAAATCTGCACGATCCGGTCAGGATGAACCAAATACCCATCGCCACCGTCTTCATAAGCAACAAGCCCAAGGTCGGCAGTCGCATAGGCAGCCCAAGTGGTAACCCCGTAATCCGCCTCGATGCGGCGGCGTTTGGCCATCCAGTCACCCATTTCACCGCCCAGAAAAGCCGATTTCACTTTCCACGCATCGCGGCCATAGAT
>DFBD01000160.1:2797-4162 GCA_002367255.1 Rhodobacterales bacterium UBA3089
TTAAGAATAATGTCGCTTGAAGTAATTCCCGCCGAACGAAACAACAAGTCAAGCCCGTGACCACCAACACCGGCCAACGAGGGTTCGAAGATCGGACCCGGAGAAACATATATCCGCGAAAGCGTGCGCGGATCGGTTGCAAGGAACCCGCCAAAAGGCGGATTCGCTCGTTGGAGTGTTAACAACTCCTCTTTTGTCATCACTGGTAGGAGGGAGAGTGCCTCCAGTGATGAAACTGTAACCGGATCAAAACCAGCCGTGTCGAACCGTGCTTTCAATCCCGGTGCCATTTTGGCCGCCTCAGCATACGCTTTAGCGATATCGGTATAAATCGGGTCAGACATGGCAGGTTCCTTTGCTTCAAACCCTAGATTGGGCAGTTCGGATCGAATTGCGGAGGACGCTTTTCACGGTGTGACAGCACACCTTCTTTCACGTCGTCGCTCATGAAGCCCAGCATTTCCAGCGCGGTTGAGGCATCAAAGATCGGCCCAGCCTGACGCAGCCAGTTGTTCAGCGAGTATTTGGTCCAGCGGGTCGCGCTTTGCGAAGCTGTGGCCATTTCAATAGCTGTATCAATCGAGATCTGCTCCAGCTCGTCGTCTTCGACACACATGGAAACCATGCCGATTTGATCTGCAACTTCGCCAGTGATTGGCTTGCAGGTCAGTAGATAGTACTTCGCTTTGGCCATGCCACACAGCAGCGGCCAAATAATCGCCGCGCAATCGCCCGCAGCAACCCCCAGACGCGGGTGGCCATCAACGATTTTGGCGCGTTTGCTGGCGATGGAAATGTCGGCCAACATCGCAACAACCAGACCGGCACCGGCAGCGGGGCCGTTGATGGCTGAAATGATAACTTTGTTACAGTTGATGATGTTATAAACCAGATCTTTGGCTTCTTTCCATGTCTTCATGATTTCGGTCGGGTTGCCGATCATGCTTTCGATCAGGCTGAAATCACCACCAGCGGAAAACGCTTTGCCACGACCTGTAACGATGATGGAATTGAAATCCTGATCGCGATCAATATCAATCCAGATATCGGTCATCTGCGTGTGGGTTTCAGCACAGATCGAATTATACGTCTCGGGCCGGTCAAAAGTCATACGCAACACACGGTCAGCCGGTGCATCGAACGACAGTTTCGGGTATTTCTTTGCGTATCTTTCTACATAGTCAGTCATTTTCGTTTCCTCTCGTTTGAAAATGGGTGTCAAAGGCCAAGAACGGCTTTTGACAAAATGTTGCGTTGAATTTCGTTAGAGCCACCGTAGATCGTCGTCGGCCGCGCCTTGTAAAAACTGGCCAGCACATCGACGCTGACATTGCCCACTTGCAATGGGCCAACTGTGCCGCCGTC
>DFBD01000160.1:4270-5284 GCA_002367255.1 Rhodobacterales bacterium UBA3089
AGCGCCGCATGATCTTCCACATCCAGCGCCAGCTCGGCAAAACTGTCGCAAAACGCGGCGTCGCTAAAGCAACCACGGCCACGCGCGAAGGTTTCGAGTTGCCCAAGTGCGTTTTGCGCCATGCCGGGCGAGCCGATAAATATCCGCTCAAAGCTCAGCAACGCTTTGGCCATGCTCCAACCTTTGTTTAGCTCTCCAACCAGATTGGCGCGCGGTGTACGGGCGTTGTCGAAGAAAACTTCACAAAACTCGGTCTCGCCCGCCAATGTGGTAATAGTGCGAACGTCAACGCCGGGTTGGTCCATGCTTGCCAACACAAAACTGATGCCTTGTTGTTTACGCGGCGCATCCGCATCGGTACGTACCAGCATAAAGATATGAGTGGCATCATGTGCCATAGTGGTCCAGATTTTCTGACCGTTTATAACGAAGTCATCCCCGTCGATCACAGCACTAGTGCGCAGATTGGCCAAATCCGACCCGGCACCGGGTTCGGAATATCCCTGACACCAGATGTCTTCGCAGCTAAGAATACGCGGCAACCAGTAATCCTTTTGCGCCTGCGTTCCGAACTTGATAATCAGCGGACCGACCATCTGAATACCCATATCACGGCCACGGTTAACGCCATAACGCTGCTGTTCCTCATAGAAGATCAACAGTTTCGCGGCCTCAAGCCCCATGCCACCAAATTCGGCGGGCCATGCGGGTGCTACCCAGCCTTTGGCATGCAGTTTCACATGCCAATGCGCGATTTCCGCGAATTTGGGGCGGTGCGGCAGGTGGCGCAGTTCTTCGGGGTATTCCGCTTCGAAAAAACTACGAACCTCGGTGCGGAAATCCGCATCCGTCATTGCGTTCCAATTTGTCATTTGCCTGCCTCCTCGGTTTCTCGGGCCTCAAACCAACGGCGGCGGTGATACTTTGCGTCGCCCAACCACGCCGATAGAACCAGCGCGCGGTTCAACAACAACCCGACGTCAAATTCATCCGTATACCCAACTGCACCATGCA
>DFBD01000160.1:5413-6279 GCA_002367255.1 Rhodobacterales bacterium UBA3089
GGCTTGTCGAACTGTTCGCGCGTTTTAATATAGTCCAGCGTCAAATCCAGCGCAGCTGCACTTAAGCCCACCAACTCGGCTGCGGTCAGCGCCGTCGCATCGGCAACCGCCTCTCCAAGGGCGGCGGCAACCGCTGCCCCTTCGGCAAGAACCTCGACTGGAGTGGCCGCAAAAGCCAGTGCCGCAAGATCGCTACCGTCAGATTGCCGCACGGCCCGTCTTGTCATGCCCTTTGCATCACCATCAACGCGCACAAGCGCAAGACCATTTGAGCCTTTGGCAACCACAAGAACCGGCGCACCATCGGCAAGGCCCATGACCCAATCTTTGCTACCCGTCAACGCGCCGCCTTCCAGACGGCAAGCAATCGTGTCAGACACACCGCGTGCATCGCGTTCCTGCCATGCAACGGCCAGCGTGATCTCGCCCGCAATCGCGCGCTCCAGATCCGGCTCATCAGCACATAACCTGTGTAACAACCCGATTGCCATTGCAACAGATGGTACCACCGGTTCGGGGGCCATTACACGGCCAACCTCACCGGCGATCACACCTGCGGCGGATAATCCCATGCCCAGACCGCCAGCTTCCTCGGGTGTTGCCACACCTAGAACGCCGGCTTCGGCCAGATCACTCCAAACGTTTGCATCCCAGCCCGCACCATCATCGCGAACGCGCCGCGCGCGCCCTACACCGCCAGCGCGTTCCAGCAGCGTACTAACACTGTCGCGCAACAAACGCAGGTCTTCTTCTTGTTCTACAGTCATTAGGTATCATCCTTCCTGCGCTGGATCATCACCGGAGTTTCTGTGCTGAAAACCGTTTCTCCAGCCGGATTCCGGGCTGTAAGCGTATATTTCATAACC
>DFBD01000160.1:6382-6613 GCA_002367255.1 Rhodobacterales bacterium UBA3089
CCTCGTCAGGGTAAACCGGCCGCAACCATCGCAACGTATCGAACCCGATACCGCCGATATTCGCCACATCGACCATCAATTCACGCATGATAGGCTCAAATACAACCAACATAGTCTGGAATCCCGACGCTATCAGGCCGCCATGAATCCCTTTGGCATATTCTTCATCCATATGCAGGCGTTGCGGATCCCACTCGTGTGCGAAACCTTTGATCTGGTGTTTGCTCATGG
>DFBD01000168.1:0-3962 GCA_002367255.1 Rhodobacterales bacterium UBA3089
CAGCAAAGCGGATAGAAGAGGATTATCTGCGGATCTTGCGGTTTTTCCGTTTTACGGCATGGTATGGTGACCAGACTGCGGGGCTGGATGTTGAAGGGTTGGCTGCTTGCGCCACACACGTTGACGGAATTTCGAAGCTGTCGAAAGAGCGCCTCGGGGCAGAGATGAAAAAACTGTTGTCGGCACCGGATCCCGCCCCTGCGCTGGCTGCGATGGCGGCATGTGGGGTGTTGGCACAAATATTACCCGGAGCCGATCCGCGATACATCACACCGCTAATACATTTGGAGCAAGCGGCCAAAATCCTTCCAAGCTGGCAACGCAGAATGGTAGCGCTGGGTGGTGACAACCACGCGAAACGTCTGCGGCTTTCGAAAGTTGAGGGGAAGCATCTGAATGAGGTAACCGCAGCAATGCAATCGGGCGAGTCGACCAAGATTATGGCGTATCGGTTTGGAGCCGCCGCCACGCTAGATGCCAAGATGATCGAGGCGGCTACATTATCGTCCCCGTTGCCCGATATGTTGCATGCTCATATTGCCGAAGGCGTGAAGGCCACGTTTCCGGTAAAGGCAGTGGATTTGATTGACCGTTTGGGTGCTGGGCCCCAACTGGGCGTGGAGCTGAAGCGGTTGGAAAACCTGTGGATAGCCGCAGATTTCAAAGTTGGCAAAAAGGAGCTGCTGCAGAGTTGACAGCCGCGCTCGCTTCTGGAAGGGTCACAAGTTCTGACCTAACGGATTGATACTATGTCTATAGATTCCCTGATCGCGCTTTTCGGCATTCTGTTGGCCGCCACATGGACGCCCGGCCCCAATAACCTGATGCTGGCATCATCTGGGGCGACGTTTGGTTTGCGGGCGACCATCCCGCATATCGTGGGTGTTTTCGTTGGCTTCGGATTTATGCTGTTCATTGTCGCGCTGGGCTTTGGCGAGGTATTCGAGCGTTTGCCTGTGTTGCAGGCCCTCCTTCGCTGGGCTGGCGCTGCGTTGCTGTTGTGGGTTGCGTGGCGGATTGCCAATACGAAAGCCCCCGGTGAACCGGGGGCGCGAACCAAGCCATTCACCTTTATTCAAGCCGCAGCTTTTCAATGGATTAATCCCAAGGGCTGGGCGATGTGCGTCGCTTTGGTTGGTCAGTTTATGGGGGGCGAAAGCTCTATTATGGTTGCGGCTATTCTGGCGGGTGTTTCGATGGTCAGTGGGGTGACTTCAGCCACTGGATGGGCCGCGTTTGGCAAGTTTTTGCAGCGCTGGTTGAAATCCCCACGGCATTTGAGGGCGTTTAACTTAACGATGGCAGCGGTGATCGTGGTAGGTGTATTTTTTATCCTCTGGTCAGGATTGGGCGCATGAGCTTTGATCCGCTTTATATGTTTGTGCTTGTTGGCCTAGCTTCGCCGGGTCCGAATATCGTCATGCTTCTTGCATCCGGCGCAAGGTTCGGGTTTCGGCGGACGTTACCGCATGTGATTGGTATCGCGTTGGGCGTTGCAGTGACGGCGGGTCTGACAGGGTTAGGCCTTGGGGCACTGATCTTGCAATACCCGACTGTATCTTTTGGGCTTAAGCTGTTGGCAGCAGGGTGGATATTTTATCTGGGATACCGTTTGTATCGCTCGTTAGGCGTCCCGAAAGCAGAGTCCCGCGACAGGCCGTTTACCATATTCGAAGCCGTGTTATTCCAATGGGTTAACCCTAAGGTATGGGCGGTTGCGATGGCTGCTGCGGCTGGCTATGGCCTTGGTCAAGCACCGATACAAGAGGGGCTGCGGCTGGCACTGACATTCGGCGGGATCAACCTGTTTGTCTGTCTGTTTTATACAAATGCGGGAAGTTGGTTGGCGAAGTTCTTTAACACGCCGGCATTGTGGCACAGGTTTATGACTGTGATGGCTGTACTGATGGCCCTGTCAGGTTTGGCGATTTTTCTTTAACCCTTGCCACCAAGCATTGTTAGCAAGCGCGGCACGCAAGGGGGTTTGCGTCTGATGTGGGGCGTTTTCGATGTAATTGTGTGCCTCAATCAGGTTTTCGCCTGACAAGGTGCGAAGATAGGATTGCCCTTCATCAATAGTGAAATTCTGCTGGGTGTAGTCATAAAAGTTTGGCTCCAGGTCGGTCCACACCGCGCCATCCCATGTATTTGCCTCGCACCATTCGGCAACAGCTTTGCAAACTTCAGGCATCCGACCCTTTTGGAGGCCGTCGGAATGAACCGCTCCGATTCGATCCAGCGGGGCACGTTCACGTGCGGCTAGGTCGACGATGGTGTGGGAAATATTCACTCTACTGGATTGGATTACATTGGTTGCACATTCCACACCGACCACCGGATCAAGACAAATCACTAACCCAAGCTTCCGTTTTGGGGAAACCCTGCTGAACTCCATCGGCAGTAGGGGGCCGTGTTCCATCAACCAATCACCCGCCGTGTGTGGCGCGAGTATTTCGAGATCCCAAATTAGAGAGCCCCAACCAAGGATGGCAATCCGGCTCATCCGCCGGATTTTGAGTATTTATGCAAAATAGAAGTCATCTTTATGGCCACTTACATTCCGGCGGTAGTGACATCAGCACAGCTTCGGGGTTGTGGCCGGTTTGCAGGCCGAATTGGGTGCCCCGGTCGTAGACGAGGTTAAACTCGGCGTAGCGGCCGCGTTTTATTAGCTGGATTTCGCGGTCGGCGTCTGTCCATGGTTCGTTCACGCGTTTTTCGGTGATAGGGACGAAGGCTTTCAGGAAGGCGCGGCCTACGTCTTGGGTGAAGGCGAAGTCAGCTTCCCAGTCGCCGGTGTTGTGGTCATCATAGAATATGCCGCCAACGCCGCGGGGTTCATTCCAGTGTTTGATCATGAAATATTCGTCAGCCCATTCCTTGTAGCGCGGGTAGTAGGATGGGTCGTGCGCGTCGCAGGCTTCTTTCAGGCGGGCATGGAAGAATTCGGTGTCTTCGGGAACTTCGACCATCGGGTTAAGATCAGCGCCGCCGCCGAACCACCAGCCGTGGGGGGTCCAAAACATACGGGTGTTCATGTGTACAGCGGGTGTTTTGGGGGATCGCATGTGCGCGACCAAGGAAATGCCTGCGGCCCAGAAACGAGGATCATCGGTGATGCCGTCCATGCCTGTGCGGGACTTCATCGAACGTTGTGCGGCTTCGCCCAAAGTGCCGTAAACGGTGGAAATGTTAACGCCGACTTTTTCGAAAACGCGACCGCCACGCATAACGGACATCTCGCCGCCGCCAGCATCCGAGCCATCGCCGTTGTCGCGCTTGGTTGGTTTGCGTTCAAACCGCCCAGCTGGCAAATCGGCATGCGGGCCTGTGATTTGTGCGTCTTCCAGGCCTTCAAAGGTTGAACATATCTGGTCGCGCAAATCTTTAAACCAGGCAGAGGCGCGGGCTTTTTCTTTGGTAAGGTCAGAGGTCATGTTTGAGAATCCTGTCGCATTTTCGTCACAGGTATCTCTAATTGGAAGTGCCGCGGAATCCAAGGGGGTGACTGCGACACAATTGCACGCTATAGGGGTGCAACCCAAATTGGATAGGAGAATGTAAATGACCCCAGCAGGATACAACTCAGTCACCCTCTGACGAGCCTGCTTTGCTGTGGCCTCGCGGACCACAGACTTCATTTACGATTTTTTTATGCCCGAGGAGGGCAATCCAATGTTACCCCATCACCCCTTTGGCGATTACCGCCAGCATTCGCGCCCCGAGCTGCTGCCCAACTGGTTGCTGCGGGATTTCGACGGCGTGCCATTCGAGCCAGTAAAAAACAGGAGGTTGAAAATCCCTGTTTGGCCGGGTTTTCGGCTGTCGATATTTATTGAAAGAACTACGCCTGTTGGAGACACCTATGTTTAAGAAGTTCGAAAGTCTCGTTGATCCATTCATGCCGTTTTCCAATGAAACGCCACCGGCGACGCTTTGGCCCTATCTGAAAACCCATCTTG
>DFBD01000168.1:4058-9246 GCA_002367255.1 Rhodobacterales bacterium UBA3089
TGATCCTTGCGGCGGCGTTTGTGTTACTTTTGAGGCCTGTTATCATTACGCTGAACCACTTGTTCCTAGAGCAAACGCTGGTGTCGAACCTGAATGTTCAGGCCCAGTGGCGCTCGCATAAACAACTGTTGGGCCAATCGAGCGAGTTCTTCCAGAACGATTTCGCTGGTCGTCTGGCAAACCGCGTCATGCAGATGGGCCCGGCGGTGGAAGACAGCACTTACATGGCGCTGGAAGGGATTTGGTATGCTGCCGTATATGTGCTGGGTGCAATCATTGTGCTGATGCAAATAGATATGCGATTAGCTGCGCCAATGATCATTTGGTTGGCGGTTTATGTTGTTTTCGTGACGCGCATTGCGACACGGGTGGCGACGGTTTCCGAACGTATGACCGAGACGAAATCGCTGGTCACGGGGCGGATCGTTGATGCCTACACCAACATAGAAAGTGTAAAACTGTTTGCGCATGGCAAACGTGAGGAGGCTTACGTATTATCCGCCATGAAGCGCCACCGGATCAGGTTCCAAAGGTTCTTGCGCCTGATGACGAAGCTGACGTTTAATCTGGCCAGTATGAACGGCTTCCTGATGGTTGGCGTTATCGGGCCAGCGATTTGGCTGTGGACCAAGGGGCTGGTTTCGGTGGGCGAAGTTGCGGCGGCCTCGGCCTTAACAATTCGGCTAAATGGCATGACCGGCTGGATCATGTGGGTAACTATCCGTTTGTTCGAACATGCGGGTGTGATCCGCGAAGGGCTACAGTCGCTGGCCGTGCCACAAGCGGTGACGGACAAACCGAACGCGCCTGATCTGCATCTGACCAAAGGGAAGATCGAAGTCGCTGACCTTTCGCACCACTACGGCAAGGGCAAGGGTGGGCTGGACAGGATTAGCCTGACGATTAATCCGGGCGAAAAGATTGGTTTAGTTGGGCGCTCGGGTTCGGGCAAATCCAGTCTTGTGAACTTGTTGATGCGGTTCCGTGATGCGGAGCAAGGGCAGATTTTGATTGACGGGCAGTCGGTTTCTGAAGTGACGCAAGACAGTTTGCGCAACCAGATCGGGATGGTGACGCAAGACAGCAGTTTGCTGCATCGTTCGGTTAGGGCGAACATTCTTTATGGTAAACCGGACGCGAGTGATGCCGAGATGATCCAGGCCGCGAAACGAGCCGAGGCGCATGATTTTATCCTTGATTTGAAAGATTCCAAAGGCCGCACTGGATATGATGCCTTTGTGGGCGAGCGTGGTGTGAAACTGTCTGGCGGCCAGCGCCAGCGGATCGCAATTGGGCGCGTGATCCTGAAGGATGCGCCGATTCTGGTGCTGGACGAGGCGACGAGTGCTTTGGATAGCGAGGTCGAAGCAACGATTCAGCAAACGCTTTATGGCATGATGCAGGGCAAAACAGTGATCGCAATCGCGCACCGTCTGTCTACAATCGCGCAGATGGACCGGATTATTGTTCTGGATGCCGGGCGTGTGGTCGAGGAAGGCTCGCATAGCGAACTGCTGGCCCGTGATGGGCTGTACGCCAGCTTCTGGAACCGTCAGTCTGGCGGGTTTATCGGAGCGGATGAATGAAATATCTCGAGAACATTTTTGACCCATTTGAACCAACAAATCGGATTGGTTACGCAGGACGGGCTACTATCGTCGAGGGTGGAATTATCCGTGACGAATCATGTCGAAAGCCGGATCACCGGTGGTGATGGGAACAAAGGATACGGTGGCGGCTGGCTGAATTTAGCTTAATTTGTTGGCATTATGTTTGACTTAGTAACTAGCCGGTAATGACCTGGCGTCTATTATCCTTTCAACGAGAAGGGAAGTGGTGGGTCAAATGGCGGCGAAAAATGATAAAGCTCCTATAATTATTAAGCGGAAAAAGGTGATTAAAGGTGGCGGGCATCATGGCGGTGCCTGGAAGATTGCTTACGCTGATTTTGTGACAGCGATGATGGCGTTTTTCCTACTGATGTGGTTGATGAACGCGACGACGGAAGCCCAACGCAAGGGTCTTGCGGATTATTTCAGTCCGACGATTCCTGTTTATAAAACTTCTGGCGGTGGTGATGGTGCTTTTGGTGGCGAGAATACGCTATCGCAGGAAATAATGACACAGAATGGTACGGGCGCGGCCGATATGCGGGCGTCGGATAGTGATAAAGCTGACGGAGATACTGGCGTCACGCCATCCGATATCAGTGGCGGTGAAGAGGGTATTTTAGAACTGAAATTCACAGATATCGAAAATATGTTTCGGGGTGACAGCGGAGAGAGCACTGTAGCGGACGACATGTTGAAACACATAAACACCCGCATCACAGACGAGGGGTTGATTATCGAAATTTTCGATCTGTCGTCATCACCATTGTTTGTGGCCAATACGAAAGAACCAAGGGATAAACTACTCTTATTGCTGGATATGATTGCTGGTGTAATAGGAATTGTCAGCAACGATGTTGCGATTCTCGGGCACACAGACGAAATTATGTTGAACGGTGGCGACAAGTTTATTCTGTCCTCAGAGAGGGCACATTTGTCCCGACAGCGGTTGGTTAGTGCCGGTGTCTCTGATGCGCGAATCGCGCGAGTAACGGGATACGCAGACCGCTCGCCCAGCCAACCCCTTGCGGGCGTAATCCGAAATCGAAGAATCGAAATAATTTTATTACGCAGTGTATCTACGGACCGGTGAGTAATTCGATAAAATTTGACGTATTTTGGCGCGGCAGGGTGGTGAATAACGTTCCGCGTTTACCTGATGTTAAGAGGCCCGCAGGAATAGTTGTTCTGAAATGAAATAGTTCAGAAGGCTTATTATGACAATATCTTCATCGTTGAATGCAGGCGTTACAGGTTTGAACGTCAATGCCAGCAAGCTGGCAACCATTGCTGATAATATCGCGAATTCGGGGACGTATGGATATAAACGTGCCGACGCGGATTTTTCATCAGTTGCTTTGGCGCAAAGCAAGGGGCGATATACGGCAGGCGGTGTGACGGTGGACATGTACCGAAACGTGACGGCGAAAGGATCGCTTACACCTACCTCGAACCCGATGGATATTGCGATTGCCGGGCGTGGAATGTTGCCAGTAACGCAAACGTCAGCTTTGGGGCAGACAAGCGGAACCTATCCGTTGATGATGACTACAACAGGTTCATTTACACCAGATAAAAACGGCATTCTGACGTCGCAAAATGGTTTGGCATTAATGGGCTGGCCTGCGTTGGCTGATGGAACAATTCCTGTTCAACCAAGAGATAGCGCCGCTGGGCTGGAGCCGGTATTCGTGAACCTAAACCAATTCGCCGCAAGCCCAACCGACTTGATTGGCTTAGGTGTTAACCTTCCGGCAATTGCTACGGAAGCGGGTGCGTCCGGTGATCCTTATCAAATTTCGATGGAGTATTTTGATAATCTGGGCACAACGAAAACTATGACGGCAGTCTTTACGCCAATTATACCGGGCGCAGGGCAATCAAATACGTGGACGCTAGAAATCATCGATGACGCTACGGGGGCTTTACCGATTGCAGAATTCACAGTCGCCTTTAATGACACCCCAACCACAGGTGGGTCTGTGGCATCGATAACACCGGTGTTTGGTGGTACTTATGATCCGTTGACTGGTAATGTTTCGGTAGCTTTTGCAAGCGGCCCAGTTGAAATTGAGGTTGGGGAGCCTGGCGGGGCAGCCCGACTAACACAAATGTCTGCTGAATTTGTGCCTATATCACTGACTAAAAACGGTGCCCCGACGGGAAATTTAACGTCGGTAGAGATTGATGAAAATGGAATAGTCTCGGCCATTTATGACAGTGGGTTTACGCGCACCATTTATCAGGTTCCCGTTATCGACGTGCGTAACCCCAACGGTCTGAACGCCGAGAGCAACCAAGCGTTCACCCTCTCGCAAGCGAGCGGCCCGATGTATTTGTGGGATGCGGGTGCTGGCCCAACAGGATCGACAATCGGATATGCCCGCGAAGAATCAACGACAGACATCGCTGGCGAGCTAACCGCTTTGATCAAAACGCAACGGGCGTATTCCTCAAACGCAAAGATCATCCAGACCGTTGACGAGATGTTGCAAGAAACGACGAACATAAAACGCTAGATTAAGGAGGCAGGCCATGAGTATCTCAAACGCCATGAATAATGCATATTCCGGCCTGTCTGTAATGTCACGATCGGCGGAAGTAGTATCCAACAACGTGTCAAACGCACTAACCGATGGGTACAGCCGTCAGCAAATTGAATATACGGCAACGGTTCTGGGCAGCCAAGGCAGGGGCGTCCAAATTGAAGGAATAACGCGAAGTGAAGATGTGTTGGCCACACGGTTACGGCTAAGTGCGGCAGCGGATTTGGCCAATACATCCGCCAAGTCAGATGCGCTGGCCAGATTGGCAGGCGCATTGGGTGAACCTGGGGACCCGGGGGCTTTAGCTGTGAAATATGCTACGTTTGAAGATGCACTGTCTATCGCGGCTAGTGCGCCGGATTCGGTGGCGCTTCAGCAGGGTATTTTGCTTAGTGCAAAGAGTCTCGCAACTACGTTGAATCAGATTTCAACCGAAGTTAGTCGCGTGCGTATTGATGCCGATGCGAGCATTGCAAAAGATGTGGATACAGTTAACGCCTCGTTAAAGCAGATTGAGTCCCTAAACTCGGAAATCAGAATGCTTTCAATGTCCGGGCGAAATATTTCTGCATTGGAAGACCAGCGGCAAATCGAAGTAAATCGCGTGAATGAAATTATTCCTATCAGGCAAACAATAACGGGCAACGGCGAGATAGCGATTTTTTCAAAAGGCGGAGAGGTGTTGCTGAACGGCTCGGCAAGAACATTAGAATTTGCGCAAACACATCTGATTTCACCAAGCATGACGCTAGCATCAGGGGCATTATCTGGCCTGTCAATCAACGGGAAACCAATCGATATCAGCACCTCCGGACGCGGAATTGCTGGAGGGTCATTGTCAGCGAATTTCCTGGTCCGAGACACAATTACAACTGATTTTCAAATTCGCTTAGATGCGCTTTCCGGCGATCTACTCGAGAGACTCCAAAACGCATCCGTCGATACAACTTTGGCGGCTGGTGACGCTGGGCTCTTTACGGATGCGGGTGGTTTCTACAATTCGACAAACGAGATCGGGATTAGTGGCCGCAT
>DFBD01000059.1:0-18285 GCA_002367255.1 Rhodobacterales bacterium UBA3089
TGGCCGTGGCCCTGAGAAAACCACCGAAGGGCTGCACCCATCACTCGGATCACGGCCCGAGTATTCTCGCACGATTATCAGAAACTCTTACGCCAGCATGGTTTCAAAATCTCCATGAGTGGCAAAATAATTGCTATCCCTCGTATGGTTTGCAAGCACACTACGGCTGGGCAGCGGATAATGCGGCCGCCGAGACTTTTTCAAAATAATCACTTACAATGATTGCTATGTGTTATCTTTTACAGTCTACGACGCAAACACCCAGCTCTTGCGAAAAACAAAGTTACACTTGCGCGGCCCGAAGGCTAGCATTTATTCATAGCTTCGCTGATCGTCGATAACCTTGCCGTCTTTTGGCAGGCTTCCGGGGGTATGGACCTCGATATTACCGCGCAATTTCAGCGTGGCTTGCACCGATGCGGCGACGGCGTCTTGATCGATTCCCTCGGCCTCTATTTGAACGGTCATCGTGTCTTGTTCGCCGCTACGGGTGGCGATGATGCGGGCTTTCAGGATTTCGGGGTGGCGGTCCACGAACGCGGCGACTTGTTCGGGCCGCACGAACATGCCTTTAATTTTTGCGGTCTGGTCGGCGCGCCCCATCCAGCCCTTGATGCGCATGTTGGTGCGTCCGCAAGGGGATGTACCCGTCATGACAGCCGACAGGTCGCCCGTGGCAAAGCGGATAAGGGGGTAGTCGGGGTTCAGCGTGGTCACGACAATTTCGCCGATTTCGCCTTCGGCAACGGGGGTTCCAGTGCCAGGGGTGACGATCTCGACGATTACGCCTTCGTCAACGATCATGCCTTCCATGGCGGGGCTTTCATACGCGACGTTGCCTAGATCGGCGGTCGCATAACACTGCACGCAATTGATCCCGCGATCAGCGTATTCCTGGCGTAGACTTGGGAAGAGGGCGCCACCGCCAACAACAGCACGGGTGATGCGACTTAAGTCGAGGCCCATTTCGGCCCCTTTATCAAGGATCACTTTCAGGTAATCAGGCGTACCGGCATAAGCTGTCACGCCTAGATCTGCGGCTGCTTGTGCTTGCAGTTCTGTCTGGCCTGTGCCTGCTGGAAATACAGTTGCACCGACGGCGGCAGCGCCATTTTCAAACATCAGGCCCGCAGGGGTCAGGTGGTAGGAAAAACAGTTCTGAACGATGTCGCCGGTCCCAATACCACTGGCATGCAGGAACCGCCCCATACGCCACCAGTCATTAGCTGTGTCGCCGATTTCATAGATGGGGCCGGGGGACTGGAACACCTGGCGGGTGGCACGGGTGGTGAAACCACCAAACGGGGCGTTGGCCTTCTGGGCGGCGCCAAGATCGGATTTCCGAAGGATCGGTAGTTCCGCTAACGCGGCGCGGTCGGTGATAGACGCTGCGTCCACATCCCCAAGATGGGCAGCCATACCGGATGCCGTCATCGCGTTGGCGATTTGCCGGGGCAGGGCCGTGGCCATTGCTGCCGCGCGTTGATCGGCAGAGCGGGTTTCTAGGTCGTCAAAGTATTCGGACATGAGGTTTTCCTTTTACGGCGGAGAAACCCCGCATTCGAGATTTGATCTGTTGGATGTTGGCGCTGCGGTTAGCTGAGCCAACGCTTGCGACGACGATAGGAACGCACATCGCGGAAGGATTTCCGACCTTCTTCCGAAACCCCGAGGTAGAATTCCTTAACGTCGGGGTTTTCACGTAATTCAGAGGCCAAGCCCTCCATCACGACGCGACCCGATTCCAGGATATATCCCTGGTGAGCATAGCGAAGCGCAACGTTTGTATTCTGTTCGGCCAGAAGGAAGGACACACCTTCTTTCTCGTTCAAACCTTTAACGATTTCGAAAATCTCTTCGACCAGCTGCGGGGCGAGGCCCATGGATGGTTCATCCAACAGCACAGTTTCAGGTTTGGACATCAGCGCGCGACCAATCGCGACCATCTGTTGCTCGCCACCCGAAGTATAGCCCGCTTGGGACTTACGGCGTTCACGCAGGCGTGGGAAGTATTCGTAAACCATCTCTAGGTCAGCACTTACGGCACCTTTGCCGTCACCGCGCGTATAAGCACCGGTCATAAGGTTATCTTCAACGGTCAGGTGTTCAAAACAATGTCGCCCTTCCATGACCTGAATAACCCCACGCTTAACGAGGGCCGCAGGGTTAAGGTCGGTAATCGACTCCCCGCGATATTCAATCGTACCTTTGGTAACATCACCACGTTCAGAACGTAGCAGGTTCGAGATCGCCTTCAGCGTGGTGGATTTACCCGCGCCGTTGCCCCCAAGAAGCGCGGTAATACCGCCCTTGGGGACGGTCAGGGACACGCCTTTCAGAACCAATATCACGTGGTTGTAAATAACCTCGATATTGTTGACCTCTAGAAGGGTCTCTTGTGTCTCGCCAGTATCAAGCATCTGCGTATCCCGTAGTTTTCAAATGTCAAAACAAATTGGGTTCTCCGGCCCCGTGACAGGGCCGGAGAGGGTTCGTTTAGTTACACTGGCTTTCGATGCCATTCTCAGCAGCATATGCAGCCGAGTCTTCGTCGATCAGTGCCTGGATCACATCCATGTCGGAAGGACTGTAGTCGGAGATCATGTTCCATTTGCCGGATTCTGCATCCCACTGGGCAACACCGCCAAGGCCTGGGCCACCATGATTTTCACAGCTAACCGAGAATGCTGGACCAAAGTTTGGCAATCCCAGAGAAGTCATTTTCTCTTCCGTCATTTCCAAAGCTTCCATACCATCACGCATCATAGCAGGTGTGATGTCTGCAACGCCGTGAATTTCCTGAGCTGTTTTCACAGCTTCAACAGCTAGCATAGCAGCATACATACCGCGGTTATAGAGAACTGTACCAATTTGGTCACCAGCACCCGCTGTTTTACCGGTATCAACAACATATTTTTGAATGTCGTCGTATACAGGATAATCATCACCAACACCGTGGAAAGTCAGAGCTTTATACCCTGTCGCGCCAGGACCAGCCGGGATCACGTCGTTTTCCGAACCAGACCACCAAACGCCAATGAAGTTTTCCATTGGGTAGCGGATGTTAACAGCTTCCTGAATCGCAACTGGATTCATTACGCCCCAACCCCACATCACAACATAGTCCGGACGTTCGCGACGAATTTGAAGCCATTGCGATTTCTGCTCCTGACCAGGGTGGTCAACGGGCAGTAGTGTCAGGTCGTAACCATGCTTCTCGGCCAGCACTTCAAGTGTGCGGATAGGCTCTTTGCCGTAAGCGGAGTTGTGATAAATCAGCGTGATGGATTTGCCGGAAATGTCACCACCGTTAATTTCAAGAAGATGGTTAATGGCGATAGAGGCACCGTTCCAGTAGTTGGCTGGATAGTTAAAGATATTGCCGAATACGTCGCCGTTTGCAGCGGAAGTACGCCCGTAACCCATGGAGTGGATAGGGATGCCGTCAGCCGTCGCTTTTGGAATTAGCTGATAAGTAATCCCCGTGGATAGCGGTTGGTAAACCAGCGAACCTTGGCCTTTGGTTGATTCATAGCATTCCACACCTTTTTCAGTGTTGTAGCCTGTTTCGCATTCCAAAAGTTGTGCAGGAACTCCGCCAATACCACCATCACGCTCGTTAACCAGTGTGAAGTAATCAGCGTAACCATCCGCAAATGGAATACCATTGGCTGCATATGGGCCGGTACGATAGCTAAGTGCTGGGAATACCAGATCAGCCAGTACAGGGCTTGCGGCCGTGACCGCGGCGACAGCAATTGCTGCCAGTTTAGTAAGTTTCATGTCGTCCTCCCTTAAAGTTACGACAGGTGATGCCCCGAATTCATCGGTGGCTTATAGTTGGCCGCTCCCTAGTGCGGGAAAGGCCAAAGACGTAGCTTATCTTTCAGTAATCGCCACAGTTGTGCAAGCCCGTGCGGCTCAAGAATTAAGAACAGGATGATCAAAGCGCCAACGATAACAAACTCGAAATGCGCGGCGATGTCTGTCGCCCAATTCAAATGGCCTACCATAATGTTCTTTAGCAACACAGGCATTAGCACCATGAATGCCGCGCCAACAATACTGCCGAATATGGAACCAAGGCCGCCGATGATGACCATGAACAACAACAGGAACGATTTTTGGATACCGAAGGCTTCCCCTACTTCGGCTGCGCCGAGGTAGACTGCAAAGAACAAAGCACCTGCTACACCGATGAAGAATGAACTGACACCGAAAGCAGACAGTTTGGTTTTTAGCGGAGCAACACCGATGATTTCGGCGGCAATGTCCATATCGCGTATCGCCATCCAACTGCGACCGATCCGGCCACGCGTCAGGTTACGCGCCACCAAAGCTACAACAATAAGTATAACCAGACATAAAAGATATTTTGCCTCGGGGGCTGCCGTCGCACCTGTAACCTGGAATCCTAAGACCGACCGGGTAGGGACGCTGATTTGGCCAGAAGCCGAGTAGTTGTAAAACCAAGGTACTTTGTTGAACAACCAGACGAGGAAAAACTGTGCAGCAAGTGTAGCCACCGCCAGATAGAAACCTTTAATCCGCAAGCTTGGCAATCCAAACAGAATGCCGACTCCGGCAGTGATTACCCCGGAAAGAATTACCACAACGACGAAGTTGAGTTCTCCGATAAAGGGGACGTCCCATGTCATCAGTTTGTAGGATGCGTAGGCACCAACCGCCATGAAACCACCGCTACCAAGGCTAAGCTGCCCGCAGTAGCCAACTAGGATATTCAAACCGATAGAGGCCACAGCCCATATCAGGAACGGCAGGAAGATGGCGTTTGTCCAGTAGTTAGCACCGCCGCCCACATCCTTCATCAACATTATTGGAACAAGGATCAAAGCAACGGCAAGGATTACATAATAACCCATACGGTCCAGTTTGATCGGAAAGGTCTGTGTGTCTTTGGCATAGGTGGTTTTGAAATCACCCGATTCACGGTAAAACATTGATCAAACCCTCTCGATGATTTTTTCGCCGAACAGACCCTGCGGTCTGAACACGAGGAATAGCAGCGCCAAGACATAGGCAAACCAGTTTTCAGTTGCACCGCCGATGTAGGGGCCAACCGCGAACTCGAATAGTTTCTCGCCAACTCCGATGATCATACCACCGACAATCGCCCCGGGGATGGAAGTGAAACCACCCAGCATCAGAACGGGCAGGGCCTTCAACGCAATCAGCGAAAGCGAGAACTGCACGCCCGATTTAGCACCCCACATGATACCAGCAACCAAGGCCACAAAACCCGCCAGAGACCAAACAATCACCCAGATTGTCCGCAGGCTGATACCCACCGAAAGCGCCGCTTGGTTGTCGTCCGCCACCGCACGAAGGGCGCGGCCGGTTTTGGTGTAGTTGCTGAACACGATAAGGCTGGCAACCAGAACAACCGCAATCGCTGTTGCCCACATATCAAGGTTATCCAGATAGAAACCATAAAACCCGTCAGCCCAGTCCGACGTAGCATTTTCCAACCAGATATTTCCGCCTTGTGGCAATCCCACATCAAGATTCTTGATTTCGGAACCCCACATAAGATCGCCGAAGCCTTCCATGAAATAGGCCAGTCCAATGGTGGCCATAAACAGGATGATAGGGTCTTGGTTGACCAAATGTTTAAGGATGTATCGCTCGACGATAAACGCGAACAGGATCATCACACCCAAGGCCAGCAGAATCGCAAGGAGCGTCGGAACTTCCCATCCGAACTTATGCAAATGCGTGCCAAAAATCGTGTTGATGAGATGCGCGAAAGGCACCTGACCTGTTTGAATACCAACCAGTGTCATCGCCGCAAACAGGGCCATAACACCTTGCGCATAGTTGAAAACACCTGACGCTTTGAAGATAAGCACAAAACCAAGCGCCACGAGCGAATACATAACACCGGTCATAAGACCGTTAATGATTACTTCGACTGTATAGAAAAAATCAGCAGACATTTTTAATGCTCCCTAGTCATGCGCCACGCCAAGATAGGCGTCGATCACATCTTGATTGTTGCGCACTTCATCAGGCGTACCGTCGCCGATTTTCTTACCGTAATCCAGAACCACCACGCGGTCCGAGATATCCATAACCACGCCCATATCGTGCTCGATCAGGGCAATGGTAGTGCCGAATTCGTCGTTCACGTCCAGAATAAAGCGGGACATGTCCTCTTTTTCCTCGACGTTCATGCCGGCCATTGGTTCGTCCAGCAGCAGCAGTTTTGGCTGTGCGGCCAGCGCCCGGCCAAGTTCAACGCGTTTTTGCAAGCCATAGGGCAGGCGGCCAACCGGTGTTTTACGAATAGCCTGAATTTCAAGGAAGTCGATCACGTGCTCGACTATATCGCGGTTCAGGCTTTCCTCACGTTCAGCTGGACCTTTCCAGATCGCCTGCTTCAACATGTTGGTCTTCATATGCGTAAACCGACCCGTCATGATATTGTCGAGCGTACTCATCCCTTTGAACAAAGCGATGTTCTGGAATGTCCGCGCGATACCTTGTTGGGCGATCTGGTAGGGTTTCATCGGCTTGCGTTTTTCACCGTGGAACCAGATTTCGCCTTCCTGCGGGTGATAAAACCCGTTGATGACGTTCAGCATAGAGGATTTACCCGCGCCGTTTGGCCCGATAATCGCGCGAATTTCGCCCTCGCGAATATCAAACGAGATGTTGGAAATCGCTGTTACACCACCAAATTTCAACGTGATGTTTTTCACTTCCATAACCGGAGCGCCGATCGTGCGGCCATCCTCGGTTACATAGCTTTCTGCTGTAGCATTCATGCTGCTTGTGCCTTCCGTGCTACTGTTTTTACATCTTCTATCTTAACGGTTGCCTTGATAGAGCCCTTGCGACCATCTTCGTAGGTCACTTCGGTTTCGGTCGCGACTTCAGTGGCGCCATTATATAGCCCCTCGATCAAATCGGCGTATTTATCTTCGATAATACGCCGACGCACTTTGCGTGTCCGTGTTATCTCACCGTCATCAGGGTCCAACTCTTTATGCAAAATAAGGAAGCGGTAAATCTGGCATCCCGATAGCATTGCATCCTCGGCCACCGATTTGTTGACCTCTTCAATGTGCGACTTGATGGATTTGTAGACTTCCGGGTGCCCGGCAAGTTCCTGATACGAGGCATAAGCGATATTGTTACGCTCCGCCCAGTTACCAACGGCAGTAAGGTCGATATTAATGAAAGCTGTACATGTTTCGCGGCCAAGGCCAAAAACAACAGTTTCAAGGATGTCAGGGAAGAACTTCAACTTATTCTCAACGAATTTCGGGGCAAACATCGAACCATCAGCCATTTTGCCAACATCTTTTGCCCGATCAATGATACGCAATTGTCCCGTACCCTCTTCGAAGAAACCAGCGTCACCAGTAGCAACCCAACCCTCGGGGTCTTTCGTGTCAGCCGTGCTTTCAGGGTTGTTATAGTATTCGACAAATGCACCTTCGGAACGATAGAAGATTTCACCGCTTTCGTCGATACGCACCTCAACACCGGGGCTTGGGACACCAACGGTATCGATCCGCACTTCACCATCAGGTTGCTGGGCGATATATACCGACGCCTCTGTTTGACCGTAAAGCTGCTTCAGATTAATACCCAGCGAGCGGTAGAACTCGAAAATTTCGGGGCCGATAGCCTCACCCGCAGTATACCCGACACGCACACGGGACATCCCGATCGTGTTCTTAAGCGGGCCATACATCAAAATATCGCCGAGCATATATTTCAAACGGTCTAACAAACCGACCGACTTACCATCAAGCAACGGCCGGCCAACTTTTTTGGCGTGATCCATGAAATACTTGAACATCCACTGCTTGAGGGCACTGGCATCTTTCATCCGGATCATCACGCTAGTCAGAACACCCTCGAAGAAACGAGGGGGCGCGAAGAAATAGGTCGCCCCGATTTCGCGCAGATCAGTCGACATGGTTTCGGCACTTTCAGGGCAGCTAACGCAGAAACCCGTCCAGTAACACTGCCCGATAGAAAAGATGAAATCACCAACCCAAGCCATTGGCAGGTAAGCCATAACACTGTCGGTCTGCGTCAATGCATCAAATTCGGAAGAAGATGTAGAGGCCCAGATGATATTTCTGTTGGACATAACCACACCCTTGGGGCGGCCAGTTGTACCAGATGTATACAGCATAACGCAGGTGCTGTCGGCGTTTAGCGCGGCACTGCGTTCCTTCAGGATGGGCTCCAGGCGGTAATGACCGGCACGGCCTTCGGCCTGCACATCTTCGTAAGCATTCAAGTGCTTATGGTCGTATTTACGCATGCCACGTTTGTCTAGATAGATGATTTCGTCGATTGTTGGCAGCTCGTCTTGCGCATCCAGAACCTTGTCCACTTGTTCTTGATCACCAGCAATAACAAAACGGACACCGGCATGTTTAAGCACATAAGCCATCTCTTCGGGGCTGGAATCCTCATAGAGCGGCACGGGGATAGCACCGCAGCATTGCGCGGCTGTCATGGCCCAGTATAGATAGGGGCGATTGCGGCCAATGATGGCGACGTGATCCCCCGCGTTCAAGCCCAGTGCCAGCATGCCAAGCGCGAGCGCTTCGATCTCGTCTTTGGCTTGTGACCATGTCCAGCTTTGCCAGATACCGAATTCTTTTTCGCGATATGCCGGCGCATTTGCGAACTTGACCGCATTGCGAGCCAATAGTTTAGGGAACGTGTCCAGATCGCTGTCGATAACAGTTGCGGTCATACTTTTGATATCCTCCCAGTGGGGCGTACACCCCTCGGTTGCAAGCGCTCACGCGCTCTGGTACGGTTTGATTCCGTCCCTGTTGCGCAGACTTTAGCAAGAAAACTTCACAGGTAAAGCAAAAAAATGAACTATCGTTCAGTTCAGGTCGCAAAGTGAGATTGCAAAAATGCAAAATGAGCTTGGCGGGTGTGAAATAATTTTTAAAGGCGGCACTATATAAGCATTCATGCGGTCAGGTTGAGGGCGCGCGACCTTGGCCTGTATATATGGAATTACGCATATGACTTATGTGTGAATATCGGGCATTTAAAACTGAAAATTTATTGACAGGTCGAACACTTATGTTCAATCTTGTTCAGGTTGACCAACCTTATTCAGGTTAACCGCTTATTGGTATTGGTGACTGTTTAGGGGAAGGTATAAAACAAAGCGGTGTTGTCGCAAAACCTTCATCTTAATGAAACAACTGCGAAACAATGACGCTTATAAGGCGCTCAGGGTGATTAACCGCCTTGAAGCGAATAACAACGGAGAGGAAAAATAATGAAAGCACTACTTTATTCAGGTGTCGCGTTTGTCGCGCTGGCCAGTGCAGCATCTGCTGCAACGTGCCCGGCTGTGACGGTCGACGATGCGATGGGCGTGGGCGCTGGCGCGTTCCCGCAACAGTATGAACTGGCTGAATTCCAGTCACTTGGTGGTTGTACCGTAGACTTCTCGGCCAACCCGGCCATCGAAAGTTTGAACGCGCGTATTCGCGGCAACGGCGCATTGCCGCCGCTCGCTGATCGCCTTCCATCCGAGCCGCTGGTGGTAGCACCGTATAATTCTATCGGTTCGTATGGTGGTACGCTTGATGCACTGTCGAATGCTACCGAGTCCGGTACATCTGACTTTATGTCGGTTCGTCACGTGAACCTCGTTCGCTATTCTGATGATTTGACAACTATCGTACCAAACATCGCCAAAGGTTGGGAATGGAACGAGGACTTCACACAGTTGACGTTCTTCTTGCGTGAAGGCCACAAATGGTCGGACGGCGCACCGTTTACTGCCGAAGATGTGAAGTTCTGGTATGACAACATCGCGACGGACACTAACGTTCGTGAAAAACCAAAAGACTATGTTCTTGTTGGTGGCGAAGTTATGGATCTTGTCGTCGTTAACCCGACTACAATCCAGTTTAACTTGCCTTCCCCAAAACCTGGTCTGCTGTCTCACTTCGCGAACCACTATGCGCAGGGTTTCCAGCCCAAGCATTTCCTTGGCCAGTTCCATCCTGACGTAAACTCTGACGCGGACGCGCTTGCACAATCCTACGGGTTTGAAGATGGCTACGCTGCGATCAAAGGGTACTATGGTAACTCTGACTGGATGGATACACCGACACCTATGTTGGCCCACCCTGATCTTGTTGCTGGTCTGCCTGCGGATACAGTGCCAACACTGGAAAGCCACATCATTACCATGGAAAACACGGAAGGTCGCCATTTGGTTGCCAACCCGTACTTCTTCCAGGTTGATACGGCTGGCCAACAGTTGCCATACATCAACGAACAAGACGAATTGTTCGTAGGTGAGAGCGAAGTACGCTTGCTTAAACTGGTTAACGCCGAAGTTGACTATAAATCGCAATCGCTGAACCTTGATTATGCTCCACTGCTTTTGGAAAATCAGGAAAAAGGCAACTTCACCGTTGATTTGAAACCTGAAATCGCGCTGAACACGTTCTCGTTCAACGTGACATCAGAAGACATGGAAAAACGTAAAGTCTTTGGTGATCTGCGTTTCCGTCAGGCGATGTCTGTTGCGATGAATCGCGCCGAGATTAACGAAGTGGTATTCTTCGGTCTTGGTCAGCCACAGCAGTATATTGCGTTCTCGCCAACACCTGGTTTCGTAAGTGAGGAAACCGAGCAGTCCTACGCTCAATTTGATCCTGCTATGGCAAATGCCCTTCTGGATGAAATCGGTATGAAGGATGTTGATGGCGACGGGATGCGTGAGCTGCCCAACGGTGATCCACTTGTTCTGAACATGCAGGTTGCGACACAAGGCGGGTCTCTCAAGCTGGTAGAGCTTGTTGGCCAAAACTGGCGTGATGTTGGTATCAACAACACGGTGAAAGAAGTTACAACAGACGAATATCGTTCTGCCGCTTCTTCGAACCAACTGGATGTTACGTTCTACGCGAAGGGTCAGCCACTTGCTGTTATCCTTGGTATCTCGGAACTGTTCCAGCCACCGTTTGATAACTACTTCAACCACACATCCGGTATGTTGTGGGGCCAGTATATTGATACAGACGGCGCATCGGGCGTGAAACCACCGCAGTGGGTTTACGATTCCATGGCTGGTATCGACGCGTTCCAGTCAGCGATTGCAGGCTCTGACGAGTCCAACGCAATTGGTAAAGCGCTGGTAGATACGGTCGTTGATAACCTTCTGTTCATAGGTACTGTGAAGGCGGTTGCACCGATCTATCACAACAATGACCTGAAGAACTTCACCGAGTTCCAGACACAGTCCTACGCGTACTACCGGACTTATCCGTACCGCGCGACACAGTGGTGGCTGGACGAGTAATCTAACGACGTTGGACGCAAAAGTCCGACTCGTTTAGATGTGAAACCAATTGCGGGCAGTGAAAATTGCCCGCAATTCAATAATTAGGTCGCAAAGACCAATTTGAATTCTGCGGGGGCGGATAATAACAATGCTTCAATTTTCCAAATTCGTAGCGGTACGTGCTTCACTGGCAATTCTTACGCTGGTTCTGGTGTCGTTTATCGTGTTCTCATTGATGGAACTTGTACCCGGTGATTGCGCCGAGCGGTACGTTGCCTTCAAAAGCTCCCAAGGGTCGGTAATTACCCCTGAAGACATTCAGGTCGAGCGTATCCGCCTCGGCCTTGATCAGCCGTATGTACAGCGTTGGGCAAGCTGGATCGTTAACGCATTCCAAGGTGATTTTGGCGATAGCTGCATTCTTCGTGTTAATATTGCCCAGCTTCTGGGGCAGAAATTTTGGCTAAGCCTTGGCATTTGTCTTTCGTCGCTGACACTGGCTTATGCCATTGCAATCCCTGTCGGAATTATCTCGGCGACTTCGAACAGCGCAGTTCTTAACAACTCCTTGCGTCTGGTAAGCTACATGGGCCTTGCCCTGCCAAACTTCCTTTTGGCCCTAATGATCATGCTCTTCTCTACCGTTATGTTTGGTAACAGTTTGACGGGGCTATTCTCCAAAGAGTTCCGTGATGCCGCCTGGTCTTATGAACGGGTCATGGATTTCCTTGGTCACGCGTGGTTACCGATCTTTATTCTCGGCTGGTCCGCGACCGCTTTCGCCATCCAGACCGTTCGCGCCCTTATGTCCGATGAAATCGGCAAACTATACGTGACCGCAGCGTCAGCGCGCGGCGTATCGGGTGGGCGGCTGTTGATGCGCTATCCGGCGCGACATGCACTTAGTCCGATCATCAACTCGCTGGGTTTCGACCTTAACCGGATCTTCAACGAACTTCCCGTTGTCGCCCTGATCCTGACCTTGACCGAGGCCGGATCGCTATTGATCGAGGCGCTCGCACGTTCCAACGATCAACAGCTCGCAGGGGCGATTATTTTCATGCTGACGGCCAGTATTGTCGCGATTAACTTCATCACCGACATCATACTTGCCCTCACTGATCCACGCGTTCGTCGCAGTATTGTAGGGTGATAGACATGACCGATGCAGCAAACGCGCAATCCGCCACGGATCAGAAACTGAAAGAGGCGTATTTTACCGCCTCCCAAGGGCAGCTTATCTGGCAGCGCTTCAAGAAAAACAAATCGGCACTTATTGGGGCATGGACTTTGATCGTCCTGATCATGTCAGGATTTTTCGCGCCGATGCTAACACCTTATGACGCCACCATCGCAGGGCGGGACAAGGATTACCTGAACGGTGCTCCGCAAATTCCGCAGTTTTGCGATGATAACGGCTGTTCAGCCCGTCCGTTCATTTATACGTTCGAGCGTACCCGCTCGATCAAAACCAACTTTCGTTGGGTGACCGAGGTGAAAACCGGACTTGAGGATCGCCGCTATGTGACGTTCTTTGCCAAGGGCATGGAATACACGTTCTTTGGCATTCCGATGGAACGACATTTGTTCGGTGTCGATAAAGGTATGATCCATATATTCGGCACGGACTCCACCGGCAAAGACATTTATTCGCGTACCTTGACGGCAATTAACACCTCGATGGCGGTGGGCACGATTGGTGTGTTTATCGCCTTTGTCATGGCTTTGATAATAGGGGGGATTGCCGGTTATTACGGTGGCTGGATTGACTCGGTCCTGCAAATGATAACGGACACGGTGCGAACGATCCCGAGTATCCCGCTGTTCATGGCGCTCGCCGCGTTCATTCCCGATGTCTGGAGCGCGGAGATGCGGTTCTTCTTCATCTCGCTGGTGCTGGGCTTCATCGGCTGGCCAACGCTTGCACGACGAATACGCACGCACTTGCTGACCGAACGAAATCAGGAATACGTGCTGGCGGCGCAGCTTTGCGGGGCCAGCCCCAAGCACATCATTCGCCGCCACCTGTTGCCCAGCTTCACAAGCTATATCATCGTGGATTTGGTGATCTCGTTCCCATACATGGTGCTGTCGGAAACGGCGCTTAGTTTCATCGGGCTGGGGCTGAAAGACCCCGTGAACTCGTTGGGGGTTATGTTGCAAAACGTAACCAGCGCCGATGTTCTGCTGAATTACCAGTGGTACTTCATACCGGTGATCTTCTTCATTGTTCTCGTGTTGGCATTCGTATTCGTCGGTGACGGATTACGCGATGCAGCCGACCCATATTCGGATTCCAAGAAATGACGCGCCTCCTTGATGTAAATAACCTGACCCTCCAGTTCGATACGGACGAGGGCCGGATCACCGCAGTCGACGACGTTTCCTTTACGCTTGAAGCGGGCGAGGTCATGGGCCTCGTGGGCGAAAGTGGTTCGGGTAAATCTGTGACGGCCAAATCGATCATGAAGCTGAATGCCAGTAATGCGCATTACGGCGAAAAGACCGACATCAAATTGCACCTTGAGGACGGCACGATTGACGTGATGTCGCTAAAGACCAACAAGGAACTACAGGTTGTCCGGGGCGGCGCTATTTCGCTGATCTTTCAAGAACCAATGGCCAGTTTCGCACCAGCGATCACCATCGGTGACCAGATGGTCGAACAGTTGATGATCCATACGGATATGAACGCTAAACGCGCCAAAGAAGTCTCGATCGAGATGCTGGATCGTGTCGGGATTTCCGACGCCGGAACCCGCTTCAAGCAATATGCGTTCGAGCTGTCGGGCGGTATGCGCCAACGCGCGATGATTGCCATGGCCCTGTCGACGAAACCCAAATTGCTGATCGCGGATGAACCCACAACCGCGCTGGATGTAACCATTCAGGCACAGGTGATCGACCTGATGAAAGACCTCGTTAAAGATTTCGGGATGGGGATTATCTTCATCACCCATGACCTTGGCGTGATTGCCCAGACCGCCGACAAAGTCGCGGTGATGTATCTGGGCCGCCTGATCGAACAAGGTGCGGTGCGTGATGTTATTCGCAACCCCGCGCATCCTTATACCAAAGGCCTGATCGATGCGCTGCCAAGTCTGGATGATCTGGATACGCCGTTGACGCCAATTCCGGGGGACATTCCCTCGCCACTGGAACGGCCAACGGGGTGTGTGTTTAACACACGCTGTTCTGCCAATCTGGGCGAAGTTTGCAGCACGAAGGTTCCGACGTTTAGTGCCGTGACCGAAGGACACAACGTAGCCTGCCATCTGTATAACGGGGAGGGCGCGAAATGACTGATGACGTTCTGATCAAAGCACGCGACCTTTCGGTCCACTTCCCGTTGGCTGGCGGCGGGCTGTTTGGTGAAAAACCTGTGGTTAAAGCTGTTGAGGGTGTGAATCTGGACATCGCAAAAGGCAGCTTTTTCGGTCTGGTGGGGGAATCCGGTTCCGGTAAAACCACACTTGGCCGCGCTTGCCTTAAGGCGGCGCCAATCACACGCGGTACGGTGGAATATAGCGACGAAGACGTCACTTATGAACTGACGTCGATGGATAAGACGCAGGAAAAAGACTATCGCAAGCGCTCGCAGTTGATTTTCCAGGATCCATACGCCGCTCTTAGCCCGCGCATGACCGTTCGCGATATTATCGCCGAACCGCTGGAAGTTATGGGCCTGACATCCTCGCGCGAGGAAACGGACGAACGGGTCCGCGAAATTGCTGCGAAGTGTCGTTTGAATCTTGAACACCTACGCCGCTTCCCGCATGCGTTTTCCGGCGGACAACGCCAGCGTATCTCGATTGCCCGCGCGCTGGTTTCGCGGCCTCACTTCGTGGTGGCAGATGAATCTGTGGCGGCGCTAGATGTATCCATTCAGGCCGACGTTCTGAACCTGCTGAAGGAAATTCAGACAGAGATGGGCTTGACCTTCCTGTTCATCAGTCATGACCTTAGCGTCGTGGCACATGTCTGCGACCATGTCGCGGTGATGTATCTGGGCCGTCTGGTAGAAACCGCGCCAACACGCGAATTGTTCGCCGCCCCGCGCCATCCGTATACCAAGGCATTGCTGTCAGCGATCCCGTCGCTGGACCCTGATGACCCCAAAGTGGCACAGAAGTTGGAGGGGGAAATCCCGTCGCCAACCAATCCACCACCGGGATGCAAATTCCAGACACGCTGCCCGTTCGCGACAGATATTTGCCGTAAGGATGAACCGAAGCTGGAGCATTCCAGCACCGGTCACGAGGTCGCCTGCCATCACTGGCAGGATTTGTTGGATTAGTCGCAACAAACGGAGGGATTTTCGGCTGGTGTTACGACAGCAACATTCAGGAACCAGCGCGAAATGTTGATGTCATTCACAAACCCGGCGTGTTGGTCGTTGGGTCCGGCCCCGGCGGTCTTCCTGCCGCACTCGCAGCAGCACGGGCCGGCGTAGAAGTTACGCTGGTGGAACGCTTCGAGGCTTTGCGTGGTTACATGTCCGATTGCAAAATTTTGGCATATCTAGCGGCATTGGCGACACTGCAAGGTTGATTGCCTTTACAACATGGCCTCGAATGACGTTAGCGCGCCACCACTAATCGTCTTCCAAGCCATTACGGATAGTAATTCAGCGCTCCTTCGGATGTTATCTTAACGTCCGCCAATGTACGGTCTGAATGGCGCATGCGGTGGTTTAGCAATTTTTGGGTAAGGCGCAAAAGCGTGCTGGTATATGCGGGATTATCCGCGAGATTAACCAGCTCGTCCGGATCATTTTCCAAGTCAAACAACAACGCAGACAACCCGCCGTTGAAATGTACCAGCTTATAGCGTTCTTCCCGCAGGATTGCCAAATTGGCTTCGTGCAGGGAAACACCCGTTGCTTTTTGCCATTCGGTCGTGGTGTGTGGTTCGCTGAATTCCAGTTCCAGATGCACGGCATCGCGCCATTTTTCGGGCGGGCTGCCTTCAAGGAAAGGTTTCAGTGAAACGCCATCCATACCCGCAGGCACGGCTTGGCCAACCAAATCCAGAACCGTTGGGGTGAAATCAACGGACTCCGTGAAGGCCTCGACCATTGTGCCATGTTGCGCGGGATTTTGCGGATCTCGGATGATTAGCGGGATGTGGTAAGCCCCCTCGTAAGGGTTTTGCTTGCCCCAAAGGTGGTGGTCGCCCAGCGTCTCGCCGTGGTCGGCCATAAGTACGATGGTGGTGTCGTCGTACTGCCCCGTTTCCTTCAGGAAATTGATTATGCGGCCGATGTGCGTGTCTACTTCGGTCGCTAATCCCAAATATATAGACCGCAGCATCTGCACGTCTTCGTCGTTATTGGCATCCACTTCACAGCCACGAACGACGTTTTCCATCTTCGGGGCGTTCAGCGCCCCTACCATAAACGGATGAACCTTGGCCTGATCCGCTTGCGTTTCCAGGCGGGCTGGCATCGGCAGATCGGCTGGATCGTACATTTTGTTATAAGGTGCCGGCGCAACAAGCGGCGGGTGCGGGCGAATATACGTCGCCACGGCAAACCAGTCTTGATCGGTTCGCACCGACAGATCATGTATTAATGCATTCGTAAGAAAGGCCGTGTCGCTGTGTTCGGCAAGGTAGAATGGAGGATCGTCAGGCCGTGCCCGACGGGCGGGGTCAGGTGAAACGGAATCGTAGAAGTAAGAGTAATCCGGAATGTCATAACCCTGCGATTTCAAATAGGCCCGCCATGGATAACTTTCCATAAACCGCATCTCCAGAACTTCACGGAATCCGGGCATAAGGCCTTCTTCAGTTTTTAGGTCCGGGTCATTGGGGTGACGGGTGCGTGGATCAAGGCTGGTATCGGTATATCCGTACAACATCGGATCATAACCGGATTTACGCATTTCCCGCGCGATGTTGGTGATACCGTCCGACATAGGCGTGCCATTGCGGATAGAGCGGTGGTTCATCGCATACATTCCGGTAAAAATACTGGCGCGCGAGGGTCCACACGGATTGGTAACCGAGAAATGTTTCGTGAACGTCACCGCATCTTTTCGCAACGCTGCAATGTTGGGCATTTTCACATGTTCGGCCAACACCCCTTCGACGCAATCTGCGCGAAGTTGGTCCGAAATGATGACGAGGATCTTGCGTTTTTTTGACATCTGCATATTCCTTATTGGCAGGTCACGGTAAAGGAACCAAAAGCTGGAATTCGTGCTGGGTCAACAAGAAAATTCACATGTTACGAATAGTGATCCAGGCGTTATTGCCGAAATGACGAAATGTCGAAATATAGCTTACGTACTGAAAAGCAAAAACCGAATAACCCTAAATACTTGATTACATCCGCATACTAGTGCTAGCTTTTTAGTATCAAAAAACGGCCCAAGATCTATTGGGCTGACAGGCCGGAAAAACCTGCCGATATCAACGCCGGAAACCAAACGTTTTCGGTCAGGGAGAATTGCAGTGGACTTTTTTCAACTGTTTGTCAGCGGACTGGCAAACGGCAGTATTTACGGTCTGATCGCGCTGGGTTTCGTGATGATCTACAAAGCGACAGAGGCCGTCAACTTCGCGCAAGGCGAGTTTATGATGTTTGGTGCGTTTATCGCGCTTTGGCTGACCAACGACGAATATATAGGGATGTCTTTCTGGATTGCGGTTCCGCTCGCTATGGCGGCGATGGCCGTGTTCGGATATATCCTGGAGCTGACAATTATCCGCCGTCTATTCGGGCAAAACCAAACGGCAGTTGTTATCCTGACCATCGCGTTGGGTTTTGTTATCCGCTTTTTCGCAGGGGTATTCTGGGGTCACGAACCACAAACGATCCAATCCCCGTTAGCGCAAGGTGACATAACCATCGGCGGTGTTGTTCTGGGGTTCGCGGATTTGACGGTCATCCTTGTTACCGTCTTGTTAACATTCGCACTTTACCAGTTCTTCAAGCACACCAAGCTGGGTTTGGCGATGCAGGC
>DFBD01000059.1:18298-19046 GCA_002367255.1 Rhodobacterales bacterium UBA3089
TCTTCGCAAAATCAGATGGCAGCGTATTACATGGGTATTCCGGTCAAGCGGGTGCAGGGGTTCATCTGGGCGTTGGCCGGGGCTGTCGCGGCGGTGGCCGGTGTTCTTTTCGCCTCCAAGGGGGCGATTGACCCTAATGCGGGATTTCTGGGGATCAAGGCCTTTGCGGCGGCTGTGATCGGCGGTTTCGGCTCGTTACCCGGTGCGCTGGTCGGTGGGTTGATCATCGGCGTGATCGAGCCGTTCGCCGCGCGTTACTTACCCGCAGGTTACTCGCAAATGGCACCCTATGCGTTGCTGCTTTTCGTGCTGGTGTTCCGCCCTAACGGTTTGTTCAGCCAAGTTCGTACAAAGAAGGTCTAGCCCATGCGTATTAATTTCAAGACCTCCTACAATCATGACATTCGCCTTTTCGAGGATCGTTTTACGTTTCTGAAATACGCCGCCCTAGTGGCCCTAAGCATTGCGTTACCATTCCTGATTGGCGATTTTTATCTGGGTGAGGTGACTAATGTTTTGATCTGGGCCATTGCCGGTCTTGGCTTGATGTTGCTAACTGGGCAAACGGGGCAAGTAAGCCTTGGCCACGCCGCGTTTCTGGCGCTCGGGGCATATAGCAACCTGATATTGCTGGATAAAGGCGTGCCGTTCATCATTTCCTTTCCGCTGGCAGGCATCATCACAGGCGTTGTTGGCACCATCATCGCCATTCCGGCGCTGCGTTTGCATGGCATCTATCTGGCCATTG
>DFBD01000212.1:0-5085 GCA_002367255.1 Rhodobacterales bacterium UBA3089
GGAATCATATCGAAGTCTCCCTTCAGGATCGCCGATGGCGCCTTGAAACCGGAGTTCGATGTTGGTGATGTGAACGCAAGAACGCCACCTTTGATGTCTTCAACACTTTCGATGCCCGAACCAGGGTAGGTCAGGATTTCCATCTCGTAGCCGAAGTTGCCGTCAAGCGACGCCATAATTGTGAACGGGTTGAAACCAGCACAGTTAACAGCCAACGGGTTGGAACCGGTGTTGAAGCCAGCGATATGCAAACGACCGGAGCGCATAGCCTCGATCTGTGCCGCGTTCGACTGAACAGGGAAGAACACGACGTCTTTGCCGGTTACTTCTTCCATGTAGTCAAGGAAATCTGACCAGACTTCTTTATATACGGCCGGATCTTCAACCGGTGTATATGCAAAAATCAGCGTGTCAGGGTTAACCAGATCGGCCGCATCAGTCGGCGCATCTGCCAAAAGGTCACCGTTACGGTCACAATAGCGGTCATCCAAAGTGCCGCGTGGACAGTCTTCCTGAGCTTGAGCAGCCCCGAAACTGGAAACCAGCGCCACAGCAGCAACGCTTAATAAATACTTAGTTTTTATCATTGTATCCTCCTTGTTAATTTTCTTAATGATAAGTAGGGACGATAAAGACGTAAAACGCAAATACTTTTGTTTCGTTTTATTCAATTTTGTCCAATTTGTCGGAAAGTTTACAAAAACTTCCGAAACGCCAACCTCGACACCCTCATCGACGCACGTAGTTAGTGAACGCTATCTAAGGAGCGAATAAATAGCCGCATTTGTTACTGTTTTTAAACGCAAACACTTGTCTCAGCGTTGCAAATGCGCATGTTAAGGGCAACTTACGTGTACACCAATCTGGAAAATCAAAATGAGCATTACCCGCGAACAAATACTAGAGGTTCTTCGCACGATCGAAGACCCGTTCAGCAAGAAAGACATCGTCAGCGCCGAAATCGTTCGTGCCTTAACGGTTGAAGGCGGCGATGTCCGCTTTGTCATGGAGGTTGAATCCGCCCAAGGTGTTGCCATGGAAACCATTCGCACTGTCGCCGTGGAAAAACTCGAAGCACTGGCGGGTGTCGATAAGGTTTCTGCTTTGTTAACAGCCCATTCAACCCCGAGCGCCCCACCTAACCTTGGTGGAGGGGCCAAACGCCCTGCCCCCGCTGGCCCGCAAAGCATCCCCGGCGTTAAAAAAATCGTCGCGATTGCGTCTGGTAAAGGCGGCGTTGGTAAATCAACCGTGTCGGCCAACCTCGCGGCGGCATTGGCGGCTGAAGGTCTGAAAGTCGGTCTGCTGGACGCGGATATCTATGGCCCTTCGCAGCCCCGCATGATGGGAATTTCCGAGCGCCCTAAATCGCCGGACGGCAAGCTGATTATTCCACTGACAAATCACGGCGTGACTGTGATGTCGATGGGCCTGATGATGAAGGAAGACGAAGCCGTGGTCTGGCGTGGCCCTATGCTGATGGGCGCGTTACAGCAAATGCTGAACCAGGTGCAATGGGGCGAATTGGACCTGTTGCTGATCGACTTGCCACCGGGAACGGGCGACGTACAACTGACATTATCCCAAAAAACCGAGGTTGCAGGGGCGATTGTGGTATCCACACCGCAGGACATCGCCTTGCTGGACGCACGAAAAGCAATGGATATGTTTAAGAAAACCTCAACGCCGGTGTTGGGTGTGGTTGAAAATATGTCGACCCATATTTGTTCGGAATGTGGCCATGAAGAACACATCTTCGGGCATGGCGGCGCCAAAGCCGAAGCCGAAAAGAAAGGGTTTACGTTCCTTGGTGAAATTCCGCTAGATATTAGTGTTCGCACAGCCGCCGACACAGGTGCGCCCATCGTGGTAAGTGATCCTGACAGCAAACCGGCAAATGCATTCCGCACGATTGCACGCAAGCTGATCGCTGACGAGATAATCTGAGGGTGAAATGCTAAAACTGGCAAGAACCATTCACTTTGACGAAGCGGATCCAGGCAAGTTTGACAGCCCTGCCGAAAGCGGCGAATGGGCCGTCAGCGGCGGTTTCGCATTCGCAAACTGGACGGATGCCGAAACCACCGCCAAGAAACAATTTGCGTTCTCCAGCGGTTGGCTCGGCGGGGAAAGTTTCGGGCGTGCCAAACTGGTTATCGTCGCACAAATCCACGAGATGGAGCTGGAAGAGCTGCGTCAGAATTTGGCGGATCATATGTTAAAGCTCTACAATGCCCCCTCTGCTGATGTTGCCATGGTCGCGGCAATCCACGAGGTAGAGTTCATGCAGGAATTGTGCGAGGATCAAGACCTCGACACCCTGCTAGCCATTAACCGCGTGTTAACCGATGATGGCGTTCGGGAACAATATCGGGCAATCAAACCACAAGCCCCGAACATCAATTAACATTCTCTTCATAAGAGTGAACAATGCCTTACAAGATCAAAAACCTAAGCATTCAGGGGGATGGAATCACAGACGGTCCTGACGGCCCTCTTTACATCCCGTTTACCTTGCCTGATGAGATGGTCGAGGGGGACATTGACGACAACCGCATCCCCAAGCCACGAATTGTCGAACCCTCCAGTGATCGTGTCAAAGCACCCTGCCCGCATTTCAAAACCTGTGGTGGCTGTTCGATGCAACATGCCTCGGACGCGTTTCTGGCAGATTGGAAAACCGACATTGTACGCAATGCACTGGCAGCACAGGGCCTGACGTGCGAATTTCGCACGATCATCACCTCGCCCGCGCAATCGCGCAGACGGGCGACATTTGCCGCGCAACGCACCAAAAAAGGCGTTTTGATAGGCTTTCATGGCCGCGCATCAGATACGGTAGTGGCAATCCCTTCGTGTAAACTGCTGCATCCCGACATTCTGGCCACAATGCCCGCGTTGGAAGCCCTGACCAAGATCGGCGCTTCGCGCAAGGCCGGGATCAGCATTTCCGTCACGCAATCCGCAGCAGGGGCCGACATTAGCGTGCTTGACGCCAAAGAATCAGACGGCCCGATGATGGTCGAACTGGGCACGTTGGTCGAACAATTCAAACTTTCCCGCCTAAGCTGGAACGGTGAAGTCGTGGCGATGCGGGCAGCGCCCGTTCAGACGTTTGACGGCATAAATGTTTCACCACCCGTCGGCGCGTTTCTGCAAGCCACCGAGGCCGGGCAAATTGCCCTAACCAAGACGGTGCTGGATGCCGTTGGCGATGCCAAACGCGTCGTTGATCTGTTCGCTGGCTGCGGGACATTTTCACTGCCGCTGGCCAAACACGCGCAGGTTTTAGCAGTTGAGGGGAACGCACCGTTGCTAGGTGCCCTCGATACAGCGTGGCGCGTTGCTGAAGGGTTGAAGACGTTGGAAACGCATAAGCGTGACCTGTTCCGCAACCCGATGCTGAAAGAAGACCTAAAGAAGATAGAGGCCGTCGTTATCGACCCGCCGCGTGCAGGTGCCAAAGCCCAATGCGAGGCGTTGGCCGAGGCCGACATCCCCCGCATCGTCTTTGTGTCCTGTAATCCGGTAACTTTCGCGAGGGACGCAAAAATTCTGGTTAACGCCGGGTACATCATTGATTGGGTACAGGTTGTCGATCAATTCCGCTGGTCCGCGCATGTCGAACTGGTGGCACTGTTTACCAAAAATTAACGTCCCCGCAGGGCACTAATCAACGACCCCTGCGCCGTCGAACCCGCATTCCTCTGCCATTTTTAGATAAGCGGCTGTAAAGCCATCCATATATGCGTACATGAATACCTTGCCATCGACGACCACATCGAATTGGCCATTCATATGCATGGCCTGCAGGACCCATTGGCTAAGCGGATGGTCAAAAGCGATCTCTGCATGCGCAAAACCTTCTTTATCGAAATATCCTGCAACCACGCCATCCATGACATCCTCATTGTCAAAACGGATATAAGCGGCTTGCCCGTCTTGCAAAACGGTTTGATACCCTCTTGGAGCATGCTCGCGGACAATTACAGTAGGAAAGAAATCCGGTGGCCCCACATCTCCGTTGCTAATCGAAATCGCCACGCTTGGCTCCCCGTCACCGCCGGTTACTGCGCTGCAGGATCTGCGCAGATCCTCGCCGGTATCAATCTCTTGCACGATCACGTACCACGACCCGTATTCCCAAAACTCATCAGCCCAAGTCGGCCACGCCATCAAGGCTATCAGGCCACAAATTATTAGTCTCAAATGCTGCCCTCCAAAGGCGGTTCGTGTTCATTCTGACGGTAACTTATTGACATAACCTTAAAGCACTAATGCTCCGTCCAAGTATTCATGTCTATTTTCATAGTATGCCATTTACGACAAATTCATTTTCCACAAAGCTGCTGCAAGTAAAAAAAGGGCTGCAAAAAATGCAACCCTTTGTAATTGTAGTATTTTTGTACGTTCGCACTTAGCGTTTCGAGAACTGGAAGCTACGACGCGCTTTGCGTTTACCGTATTTCTTACGCTCCACAACGCGGCTGTCGCGGGTCAGGAAGCCTGCCGCTTTCAGCGCTGCACGGTGGGATGGCTCATAAAGCTGCAACGCTTTAGAGATACCATGCTTAACCGCACCAGCTTGGCCGGAAAGACCGCCGCCTTTAACAGTTGCCATCACGTCGAATTCGCCGACAACGCCAGCAACTTCAAACGGTTGACGCAGAACCATCTGCAAAACCGGACGTGCGAAGTATTTGTTAATATCGCGACCGTTAACGGTAACTTTACCGGAACCGGGCTTGATCCAAACGCGTGCAACCGCGTCTTTACGTTTACCTGTTGCATAGGAACGACCAAGTTCGTCACGTACAGCTTCGTGCAAAGGTGCGGCTTCAACTTCGGCTACTACTGCTTCAGCTACTACGGCCTCTTTCAGGTCGTCGAGTGTTTTGATATCATCACTCATAATTAAGCACTCCGCGTGTTTTTAGGGTTCATGGCTTTAACGTCCAGAACTTCAGGGTTTTGAGCTTCATGCGGGTGTTCAGAACCTGCATAAACACGAAGGTTTGTCATCTGTGTTTTCGACAGTGGGCCGCCAGGCAACATACGCTGAACAGCTTTGACCATCACACGCTC
>DFBD01000212.1:5104-5235 GCA_002367255.1 Rhodobacterales bacterium UBA3089
CGGAACTTGATGCCGCCCGGGTGGCCTGTGTGCCAGTAGTAACGCTTGTCCGAGCGTTTCTTACCAGTCATCTGCACTTTTTCAGCGTTGATGATGATAACGTTGTCGCCCATATCCATGGACGGCGTGAA
>DFBD01000107.1 GCA_002367255.1 Rhodobacterales bacterium UBA3089
CACGGGAAGTTTGCGACAGAACCAACAATATCCCTTGGAGGGCTTGCAGGCAATGAGCCAGACTTCCACGCATTTCATCACAAATGCGTTAATTTCATCTTGGCCTTCAAGGTTCATTGTTGGTGTTCTATTGTTGGAAACACTGGGAATTAGATCGTCGCGAACCTTTGTGACTACATCTTGCGAAAGGACGATACATGAATGACTTGGGGAATCTACAAAGAAAACCAATAGTCGTTCGGGGCAAAAAGTTCACCCGTAAATATCCGGAGGAAATACCGCTGGGGCGATTTGCGACCCCTGGAGAAGTCAGTAAACCGGTCTGCTTTTTGCTGTCCGATGATGCGAGCTATATCACTGGTCAGACCCTTGTCGTGAACGGTGGTTCCCGAATGGAATAGCTGATTCGAAAGACCCTTTACTTAATATAAACTGGAGTAGAAATGACCGATAAATTTCTAGAAATCACCCGACGGGATGGGGTTGTCACCCTGACGATGAACTTGCCCGGGGAACGCAACGCATTGCCCGGGCCCGAGGCCTGCACCGAATTTGAGGACGCCTGCCGAGATGCAACGCTGGATACGTCCGTTACTGCGGTGATTTTGACCGGTGCTGGCACCGCATTCAGTGCTGGAGGGAACCTCAAGCAAATGCGTGATCGCAATGGTATGGTTCCGGGCAAAAATGCTGCTGAAACCAGGCATTCTTATAGAAACAACGTGCAGAAAATCGCCCGCTCGGTCTATCAACTCGAAGTGCCGACTATCGCCGCCATCAATGGTCCGGCCATCGGGGCGGGTATGGATTTTGCCATGATGTGTGACATCCGGATATCGTCTGAAAAAGCGATATACGCGGAGAGCTTCGTCAAACTAGGTATCATACCGGGTGGTCCGGGGTCGTGGATTTTGCCACGGTTGGTTGGGGCATCCAAGGCGGCGGAGCTGTCTTTTACCGGTGATACTTTTGATGCCGCCGAGGCATTAAGGCTCGGGTTGGTGTCGCAGGTTGTTGCCCATGACGATCTGATGCAGGTCGCCAATGATTTGGCTGACCGAATTTCCCAAAATCCGGTTCATGCTGTTCGTATGACCAAGCGGTTGCTGCGGGTTGGAGAGCATTCGCAATTGGAAACCATGATGGAACTTTCCGCTGCCTATCAGGCGATTGTCCATGAAACCGACGATCACCGTGAGGCCGTCGCTGCGATGCTTGAAAAGCGCAAACCCAACTATACTGGGAACTGACGCCTTCGGGGCGGCTCAGACCGCCCCGACATACACTTGCATCGGACAGCTTTCATGTGCGCCTCACTCGCCACGACAATTCACGTATATTCCGCACGCGAAACGTGCTTTTCCTCTTGTCAAAGCCCTTTTGCAGGTGCTTGCGGAAGGCTATCAAATGCCGCTCCGGTCTGTGAAAACGAGCCAGACAAAACACAAGTATAATAACCACCTTATTCCGCATACTTCATCCACATGATGAATATACGGATTTAGCGACAAACTGTTGCTGCCAAAAATATGGGTTCTAGACTACGACGAAAGCTACAAGGTAAAGGCGAATATACGATGGTCTGGCGGCACGATAACGAAATGCAGCGAATGCTGCGTGATAGCATAGAGGCACATGTAAGCGCGAACCACAGCACGGACCGAGTTCGTGAATGCCGTGAAATGCGTGCGGGGTTTGATCCACAAGAATGGAGGGCCATGGCGGATCTTGGCTGGACGGGCGTTTTGCTCTCGGAAGAAAACGGTGGCACGGGTCTACCGCTTTCCGAAGCGTTGCCGCTGGCGGAGGTTGTTGGCCGAAATTTGATTCCGGAGCCCTTTGTGGCGTCGGCGATCATGGCCGCAACTGTCCTGAATGCTGCGGATAACAAAGTCTCTCAAGTCATTGCGGAACCACTTGCAGATGGGTCTCGCGTTATAACGCTCGCCTTTCAGGAGCAGACGGGCATGAAAGGTGCGACCGTGCCTTCGGTCACCTGCAAAAACGGCAAGCTTGTTGGAAATAAGCTGTTTGTTCCCGCCTGGAGCGATATCACGGATTTGCTTGTCACTTGTATTCTGGACGGAGATCTGGCGATTGTATTCATCCCCGGAAATGCCGAGGGCCTTGCCGCATCGCCTGCTAAAATGAGCGACGGCAGTCTTATGACAACGCTGGAATTTTCCGGTGTTGCGGTTGAACCAGAAAATATATTGCTGCAAGGGCAGCCGGCGCTGGATGCGCTTAATCTGGCGATTGCAAATGGCACATTGGCGCTTTGCGCTCAGATGGAAGGGCTGGCGACCGCAGCCTTTGAGATTACCGTCGATTACATGAAAAGTAGGGTGCAGTTTAATCAGCCCATCTCGGATTTTCAGGCAAATCGCTTTACTATGGTGGACCTGAACGGCGAAATTGAACTTGGTGGTGCATCATGGCGTCAAGCTTTGCTTAACCTCGATGAAAATAGATTTGAAGCCGCGCGTGTAAGCATTTCTGCGGCGAAAGCCCGGTGTTCCGAAATGGTTCTTGCTGTGACAAAAGCCAGCATTCAGTACCACGGCGGCATAGGATTCACTGAAGAAGCGGATATTGGCCTGTACTTGAAAGCCGCGCTGAGGTTGTCACCCTGGCTTGGTGGTGCAGTATATCACCGCATGGCGGCCTATGATATGTACCGGGAGGGTCAAGTTGATGCTGGAAAATAACCACGAAGATATGAGTATCTTGAGCGATGACGCGTTTCGGATGAAATTTCGCGACTGGCTTGAGACAACTTATCCTGACGAATGGAAAAACCCGGTGGTCTTCAGGTTGCACGGTGCCGAGGAAACCCGGTGGTTGCGGATGCTATGCGACGGCGGGTTTCGCTGCCCAAGTTGGCCGCGTGAATATGGCGGAATGGGATTGGGATTGCGCAAGCAGCTGATTTACCATGAAGAATTAGAGAGGATTGGAGCCGCCCGCAATGTTGACACTGGGGCGACGCTGCTGGGAGCTACCATAATTCGGCACGGAACCGACGCGCAAAAACAGAAATACTTGCCAGAAGTATTAAACGGTGACTGTCTATGGTGTCAGGGATTTTCAGAACCAAACGCCGGATCGGACCTTGCAAGCCTGAAAACAACTGCGGTGTTGGACGGAGACGAGTACGTCATTAACGGCACGAAAATCTGGACGACGATGGCACCTTTTTCGCACAAGATATTTCTCTTGGCTCGCACCGATATGAATGCCCCGCGCCCACAGCAAGGTATTTCCATGCTGATTGTGGATGACATGAAGCAAGAGGGTATGACCGTTAGCTCAATCACAAACCTGAATGGCGAGGCCGAGTTTGCGCAGGTATTTTTCGATGATGTTCGAATTCCAGTAACCAATGTTATTTACGAGGTGAATAAAGGTTGGGATGTTGCCAAAGCCATGCTTGGCGATGAGCGGATTTTTATCGGCAGCCCCACCCTCGCCAACCAGACGTTTGCTGTGCTTGAAGAATTGATTTCTAAAATGGGGAAGGACACGGACACGATATTCAAAGCAGAAGTTGCCAAGGCATTTTGTGATTTGAATGATTTACGCGCGTTGTTCGCCCAAGTCTGCGACGCAGCCATTCGCGGTGTTGCTGATGGAAAAACCTATTCGACGATTAAAATGCAGGCCTCGGAGACTTTCAAACGGATTTCGGATACTTTGATCAACGTTGCACAAGAATATGGTCCGTCTGTGGGGCATCCGGACCTCGACGGATTCGAAAAGGACATTCTTGCATTCTTTTTGATCGCCCGCCCGTCGACCATTTATGGTGGGGCTAGCGAAATTCAAAAAACCATTATTGCACGCGATATTTTTGGCCCACCGGCCAAACGCTGACACCCCAAAATTAGGAACCAAAAATGACCGACACACAACAACCCTTGCAGGATGGCCCGTTAACGGGATTAACCGTCATTGACCTAACCCGCGTAGTTGCTGGCCCCCTTGCCACACAAACATTGGGCGACCTTGGTGCAGACGTAATCAAAATCGAGCGTCAGATTACGGGAGACGATAACCGTTCCGTTGGCCCCCCTTGGATGAACAGCAGAGATGGCGAAACACTGGAGCAGTCGACCTATTTCCATTCGGTGAACCGGAATAAACGTTCAATCACTGTGGACTACCGCAATCCGGAAGGTGCCGACCTCATTCGCAAACTGGCATCCACTGCGGATATATTTATTGAAAATTACCGCCCCGGGACGTTGGCAAAATACGGCCTCGGCTATGAAGAGTTGTCCAAACTCAATCCACGGCTGATTTATTGTTCGGTGAGCGGATTTGGACAAACCGGTCCTTATGCCAGCAGGTCAGGCTATGATTATTTAGCGCAGGCAATGTCCGGTGCGATGAGCGTGACCGGCCTTGCGGACGGTCAACCCGGCGCAGGACCGCTGCGGGTTGGCATTCCGATGGCTGACATAATGTCAGCGATGCAGGCCACTATAGGTGTTTTGGCAGCGGTGACCGCGCGCAATATTTCGGGAAAAGGACAGCACATAGATGTGTCATTGTTCGAAACCCAATTCGCAGCGTTGCTAAATCCGGTGGCCGCCTATTTCAACGCAGGTGTCGAGTTGCCACGAATGGGAAATAACCATCCGAGCGCTGTCCCCTATGGCGTCTTTCCTGTCGATGATGGGCACATCGTTATAGCCACCTTCAATGACCGCGAATTTATTAGATTAGCCAAGGTTTTGGGGCACCCAGAATGGTGTGACGACATCCGCTATAACACCAATGGTGCGCGCGTCGAAAACCGAGACCTAATCCGCGGTGCGATCATTGAGGCCTTAAAAGGTACTAAAAAGGATGACTGGGTTCGAATTATGAATGAAGCGACGGTCTCTTGTGGTCCGATTAACACAATTCCGGACATGGAACATGACCCCCATATGTTGGCGCGTGACATGATCGTGAGCCAGCCCCATCAAAGGATGGGAACGGTTCGATCGCCCGGATTACCTATCAAATTATCAGATACACCAGCAACGTATCGACATGTCGCTCCGGAACTTGGTCAACACAGTGCAGAGATTTTGCGTGACGCCTTGGGGTTGAGTGAAGAAGAAATCGAAGGGCTGATCAAGCGCGGCGTGATTTAACCCCGCTTGGCCTCACTCATAGTTTCGCCCTGAGATCATCACATACTTGCTTTGTCACGGTCGGGAATTGTTTGTGTTAGTGCCACTTGATATTATGCCATGAGACATTTGATTTCACTCGGCCAGACCAAAGGCGCGTGGGTGATGAAATAAGAACGGAACCAAATATGTCAAATCCAATACAGGCTGAAAAAGAATACCGTGAATATCTTGAGCAAGGGCGCCTCATGTTGTTGCGCGACAATGAAAGCGGCAAATGTATGTTCTACCCGCGCGTGGTTGCACCGGGTACGGGTTCTACTGATTTAGAATGGGTAGAGGCTTCGGGAAAAGGGACGGTTTATTCAGTAACAACTGTTCGCCAGCGTCCACCTAGCCCTGGTTACAACGTTTCTTTGATCGACCTTGAAGAGGGGCCACGCATGATGGCTCGTGTCGAAGGGCTTGCTCCGGATGACGTGAAAATCGGTCAGAAAGTAACAGCACGCTTCATTCAGGAAGATGATGTGGCACTTGTTGTTTTCGACCCGGTTTAGCCCGGATCAATCCACTCGATTTAACATAAGTTAACATAAGGAATCCGAACATGGACAACTTCCCTCGCGCAAAAACAGCCGTAGTGGGCGCAGCAACTTTCGGCCTTGGCGAGGCCCATGGCTATAGCTCTATAGAAATGGCCGCCCATGCTGGCGTCGAAGCCCTGAAAATGGCGGGGCTGCGGACATCTGATGTGGACGCGTTGTTTATCTGCCTGCCTTTTGATGCAATGTCAGGTATCAGCCTTGCCGAATATTATGGGATTCACCCCAAACTTACCGATAATAACCGCACTGGCGGTTCCTCATCTGTCTCGCAGATGGAACATGCGGCGCTCGCATTAGAGGCGGGAATTTGCGATGTCGCTTTGATTACCTACGGCAGCAATCAGCGGTCAGCAACTGGTAAATTGCAGACCCCTGTAGGATTGGGCGGCGTCGAGTCTGTTTACAAGCCGCGCAATCCGGTTTCCAGCTACGCACTTGCAGCGCATCGGCATATGCATGAATTTGGGACAACCAGAGAGCAGTTGGCACAGGTGGCACTGTCAGCCAGACAATGGGCCAAGCTTAACCCCGAGGCTTTCGAGCAAGGTGATCTAACCCTTGATGACGTTTTGAGTTCCAGAATGGTTTCCGACCCTCTGACGGTTCGGGATTGCTGTTTGATCACTGACGGTGCCGGAGCTATGGTTATGACCCGCGCCGACAAAGCGCGCGATATTTGCAAAAACCCCGCCTATCTTTTGGGCGCTGCTGCCGCAACCACGCATATGAGTATCTCTTCAATGCCTGATTTGACGCGCACTGCGGCGATCGAATCCGGCGCGCGGGCTTATGCACAGGCTGGCGTAAGAGCAGCCGATATCGACGTTCTGTCGCTTTATGATGCCTTCACCATTAACGTTCTGTTGTTTTTGGAGGATCTTGGATTTTGCGCAAAGGGCGAAGGCGGCGCATTTGTCAGTGACGGGCGCATCGCACCGGGCGGCCAATTACCCGTTAACACCAATGGTGGCGGTCTGTCATGCTGCCATCCCGGGCAATATGGCATGTTTGCAAATATCGAAGCGATACGCCAGGTGATGGGATTGGCAGACAAACGCCAGATTAGCGATGTAAACTTGGCGCTAGCCCATACCAACGGCGGCAATCTGTCCAGCCAAGCTACGGCCATCTTTGGGTCGTCATCGACTGTTTAAGCCCATTGTTCCATTTGCGGGCCAAGCTATAATCGAGTTGCGATGTTTCTGGGCTCAGCAAATAGAACCAATGATCATATCGGCGTGGCGTAATTGCCATTTTCGACAGCCCCGAGAGGGGCAGTCAGCGTCTGATGTGTGTTTAACCTTCGGTCAATCCAATCAAATTCGGCCATAGGTTTTCTCTGCCGCCCAAGACCACTTGCCGACCGATTTCTTCAGCCCAGAAATGTTCGTTTCCAGCCTCTTCGCGCCATTGCCATAGCCGGCGCGTGAAATAATGCAGGATGTGCTCTTCGGTCACTCCGATTGCGCCATGTGTTTCGTGGGCAATTGATGCCACCAACGCAACCGGCGCAGACGCACGTTGCTTGGCAATTGCGATTTCTAACGAGCCTCGCCCCTTATCCATTCCCATTGCCGCCAATTTCACAGCCGCATTGGTTGCCGCCATTTCACCAGCCAATTGAGCTACAAGCTGTTGCACTGCCTGAAACTTTCCGATCGGTCGGCCGAATTGTGTTCGGGTGTTACAATATTCTATCGTCATTTCCAGAATACGGGCCATTGCCCCCGATATCTGCGATGATCGTAGAAACGCCATTGCGTGGGTTAAACCAAATGAGCCGTCTAGTGTTCCTATCTGGATCGGCGCACAATTCTCCAATACGACCTTTTGTGAAGGAACCCGCCCTATCGTATCAGCGGGGGCAATACTGGCAGCTGAGGCAGTATCAATCAAACAGATTTCTTGCGTATCCTGCTTGGATATTTCCACCAAAGTTAAAGACGGACCAGACGCCCATGGCACAAGAATAGTTCCCGTGACAGAACCATCAGTGTTGGATTCAACAGTTCCCAGCGCCACATGTGGGGCGTTGTCATTTACCTCAATGCCAGCATTTGAACTGGCCCATTGGGAAATGATCCGCTCGCCCAAATCCGTTGGGGATGCGTAATACCCCAGCAATTCAAAAATTTTGGCGGAGTCTTTCCAGCCGAGGCCTGCACCGCCATCGTCCTCAGGCAACATCGCAACGTCGAACCCCAACTCTGCAATCAATTTTTCGTGGCCAAGTCCGGTTTCGCCCTTTTCAATCTTGTCCATTGTTTGCGCATCGGCAAAGTCGGCCAATACCCGAGCCAAGCCATCGACCATCAGTTGTGATATTTCAGCATTGCTCATCGCAGTCCTAGCCCCTTTGCCATAATTCCGCGGATGATTTCACGAGTGCCACCACGCAACGAGAACGTCGGGGCGGTTTGCGTGATCGCAGCGTTGATTTCAGCCAATGACGTAGATTTATCCAGCGGGCTGTCCTGCCCCAGTATTGATCTGACGACTTCGGGTAGCCTCTGTTCTGCATCAGTCCCCAGGTCCTTTACGACTGCGGCTTCCTGATTTGGCAAAAGGCCTTCTTGCAACATGCCCGCAATCGAAACGGACATTTGGCGAAGCACAGCCATCTTGGCAAATTCTGCGCCTATTTGTCGGTCAATCATCCGGTCACTGCCGGTTTTGTTGACATGCTCAACCAGTTCTTCGAGTAGTGAGAATGAGCTCATATAACGATCTGGCCCGCTGCGCTCAAAGGCGAGCTCTGCGGTTACCTGCGCCCACCCCTCACCGAGGGCGCCAATTAAGGCGTCGTCGTCGATGAAAACGTCATCGAATGTTACTTCGTTGAAATGGGCGGCACCGGTTAAGTCTTTGATCTGACGAATGGTAATTCCCGGAAGCCTCATAGAGAACACAAATTGCGAAAGACCTTTATGACGGTCGGCGGCTGTGCCCTCGGTGCGCAGCAGGGCAATTATATATTCCGACAAATGGGCGTTTGTTGTCCAAATTTTGCGCCCGTTGACCAGCCATCCGCCGTCAACTTTGTCTGCGCGGGTCCGCACAGAGGCCAAGTCGGATCCGGCGTCAGGTTCGCTTAAACCGATGCAGAAACATGCCTCACCTCGTATGATTTCGGGCAAGTATTTCTGACGCTGCGTTTCTGTACCTGCCTTAAGGATAAGCGGCCCGCTTTGCCGGTCAGATACCCAGTGCGCCCCGACGGGTGCGCCGACGGCTAGCAACTCCTCAATAACGACATGCCGCTCAAGCATCGAGCGTTCGGCCCCGCCGTATTTCTTGGGCCAGCACATCCCGATCCAGCCTTTGGCCCCCATCGCTTCAGAGAACTTCCGGTCATAGCGTGTCCAGCCAAGACCGCGTTCCCATGGGGTCCACTTATCTTTCCACTCGTCCAGGAATTCCCGGACCTCTGATCTTAGCGCGGCAGCATCCTCGACAACTTCAATATCTGCAAATCTGTATGGTTGAAACATGGCGACCCCTTTACACAATTCCGTCGCGGCGCAGTTCGGCAATTTTTGCGTCATCCAGCCCAAGCGTTGATTTTAGAACAGCGTCGGTATCCTCGCCAATCAACGGCGGCGCCTTGCGATAAGTTGGTGGCGTTTTGGACATTCTGTACGGCGCCGCCGGTGTACGGATGGTGCCCAACTCCGGATGTGACATTTCGACGATCATCTCGCGTGCCTGCACATGAGGATCATCTTCGAGGTCCGCGATAGCGTTGATCGGGCCGCATGACACCGTCGCGGCATTCAAATGCTCTACCCATTCTGCCTTGCCCTTTCCGATTAATGCCGAAGTAACCAGTTGTCTCAACGTCTCACGATTTTCCACACGGCCGCCGTTTTTGGCGAAACGTTCGTCTGAAGACCATTCCGGATGCCCGAGCGCAGCGGAAAGCCGGACAAATTCGCGATCACTGAAGGTTGCAATCAGGATGTGCCCATCGTCAACCGGATAAACGCCATATGGCGCAGAGCTGGGATGGTCGTTTCCTGTTCTTTTGATGACCTCGCCCGCATTCAGCCAGGCCGAGGCCGTGTTCATCATCGCCGCAAATTGTGCGTCAAACAGTGAAACATCAATTGATTGCCCCTCACCGGTTTTTTCGCGATGCTGCAAGGCTGCTAAAACCGCGACATTCGCCTGCATCCCCGCGAAAATATCAGCCATCGGAATACCAACCCGCAGCGGCCCGCCCCCGGGTACACCATCTGGAAGCCCTGTGATTGTCATGGCACCAGCCATCGCTTGAGCCAAATAGTCATATCCAGAGCGAACAGAATAAGGCCCTGTTTGCCCAAAACCACTGACAGAGCAATAAATCAGCCGGGGGTTGATTTCGCGCAGGTCCTCATATCCCAAGCCATATTTTGCCAAGGTTCCAGGTCTGAAGTTTTCCATCAAGACATCGGCATCTTTGATCATGGCGCGTATTAGTTTCGCACCCTTGGGGGTGGCGAAATCTATTGTGACCGAACTTTTATTGCGGTTCACAGCCATAAAATAGGTGGACAAATAATCTTCGTTCCCGGGCATCCAAGGCGGGCCAACTCTGCGCACATCATCGCCTTCACCGGGGCGTTCGATTTTGATGATTTCCGCCCCAAGGTCACCAAATGTTTGGCTTGCGAGTGGTCCGGCGATAACGCGCGTCATGTCTATTACACGAAGACCGGCGAGCGCCATTTCGGAATTTTCAGGTGTTTTCAATTGTATTCTCCTGCGCGTTTACTACGATGTTAGTTTTTGGGGCAGCGGTTTTCCATATCCCGCTAATGGATGCGGCGAGTTAAAAAACAGGGGCTCAGTCATTCAATAGAACCTTGCCATTGTTGATCGCAATTAAATCCCGTTCGACACAGCGCACCCGATAACTAATCTCGTTTTTGTCCCGCCAAATTTCGGTTAAAAATGTTTCGCCCGGGAAAACCGGGGCTGTAAAACGCGCATTCATAACCCGAATTTTGGCAGCATCAAAGCCACATGCACCCTGCAAAATTGCGCGCGCCGCAACGCCGTATGTTCCAAGCCCGTGATAGATCGGCCGATCAAACCCGGCAGCCTTGGCGACCTTCGGGTCTGCGTGCAGCGGATTGAAATCCCCGGACAAGCGATAGATTAGCGCGGATTGCTGGCTGGTTTCCAATGCTACAGACACATCGGCAGCGCGGTCAGGAATGGCGTGAGGTTGCGTTTTTGGGCGTTCGGGGCCGCCAAAGCCACCTTGTCCGCGGCAAAATGTAACCTGCCCGACGGTGGCAATCAGTTCGTTTGTGGCGGCATCAAATAGTTTGCGCTCGGAGGCAACCAAAGCGCCGCCGCCTTCGCCTTTGTCAATCACGTCGACAACTTTGTTTTTGCCAACGACCGTACCTTCAACCGGTAGTGGCGTGTGCATTTCAAGGGTTTGCTCACCATGCACCACCCGAACCCAGTCTATTCCGGTGTCGAGGTCACGGATCCAGAAACCCGGATGTGCCAGAACGCCTGCCATAGTTGGAATCGCTTGCTGATTTTCCTCATAGACAAACGTCAGCTCGTCATCTGCTGATGGGCCAAGCCCACAACCAAGCCCCAATGCATAAAGGATGGAATCGTGCCGAGTATAGGTTTGCGTCGCGTCGGGTATTTTCAACGACATCAGGCGGTCAAAATTAATTGCCATTGGGAACTCCGTCCTTATTCAAGAAATGAGGCAAATTAACTAAACAGGATTACATGGTGGCGTTACAGTCAAATGCTCGATTACACTCCATCCTTCACATATGAATTATATTTCATGAAAGATTTGCGGCACACGCTTCAACATCAAAAGACCGGATAAAATTTTTAGGCAGCTTCAATCGCCCGCCTATTATTTCTCCGGTTGTTACAGACCAGAAAAGTTTGGTGATCGCTTTTCCAAAAAGGCGGCCCGCGCTTCGGCATGGTCTTGTGACATGCTTAACAGTGGCTGCTGATGAACCTCAATAGCCAAGGCTTCTTCTAGGCTTCCAGGCAATGCCGCCGCAGCTTCTTTGGTCGCTGCGATAGAAAGTGGAGCAACATTCATGTACTCTTGTACTTTTTCAAGTGCCCGCTCCAACGCCGTCCCTTCTTCGACCAATTCATCAACCAACCCATATTGCTGAGCTGTTTGGGCGCTCAATGGGTTCCCTGTAAAAATCAAATCTTTTGTCCGCGCAAGACCGATCCTTTGCGGCAATGACCACATAAGCCCACAATCAGGTGCCAACCCGATGTGCCCAAATGCGGCGCCCATCCGTGCTGTTTTTCCCGCTATGACAAAATCGGATGCAGCAACAACGGATAAGCCCGCGCCGAAAGCAACACCTTCAACTGCCGCGACAACTGGTTTGGGGCCGACCGCGATTGCCCTGACAACATCGTGAAACAGCTTGAGGCGCCGCTTAAATCGCAACGGGTCGGGCCCGCCTGTGGGCTCTGACATTTGTCTAACATCTGCACCCGCCGAAAACTGCCCGCCTGCTCCGGTAATAATAACGGCGCGGATGTCTTTGTTCGCTGAAATTTCGCCCATAAGTTCAATCAAGCGAGACCTCACCACGTCTCCTATCGGGTTCATGCGTTCAGGTTCGTTGAGCGTTAAGATCGCGACAGAATCCTGCTGGTCAAATAGCACTAAATCCTCGGACATCACTTAGCCCCTTTCTCGAAAGCATTAAATTTCAGACAACGGAAGCTATCAAAGGCTCATTTGGCTGCCGCCGTTGGCCGACAAGCGCTGACCCGTTATGTAAGACGCCGCATCCGAAAGTAGGAAACAAACAGGTGAGGCCGCCTCTTCTGGCAGGCTCCACCGCGCTAATGCGACCTTGGCAAGATAAGTGTCACGGAATTTTTCGCCTCGGATTACTTCGGTCATAGGTGTTTCGACCATGCCGAAGGAGACCGTGTTGGCGCGGATGTTGTATTTTGCCAATTCACGGGCACTGGACATCGCCGCACCAATTGCGCCAGCTTTGGCGGATGAATAGTTAATCTGGCCGATTGTGCCCTGAACGCCCGCATCCGATGAAATGTTCACAATGGACCCTTTTGGGTCTTCGCCGGCTTTGGCGCGTTCAACCATATGCTTTGCGACCGCCTGCGTGCAGATGAAAGTCCCTGTTAAATGCACGTCCAACACTTGGTTCCACTGCTCCAAAGTCATTTTCAGCATCATTGACGGTCGTGTAATGCCGGCATTATTGACCAGCCCGTTTATCGAGCCAAATTTGTCAACGCCGCCGTCTACCGCAGATTGAACAATATCCGGATCCGTTACGCTACCAACAAAAATGGCAACGCGCTTGTTACCTAGCTCCGCTTCCAGATCCTTGAGACCTTCTTCGTTCATATCGATCGCGACGACATTCCCGCCGAGTTCAGTGACCATACGAGATACAGCGAAGCCGATACCTTGTCCTGCACCGGTTACAACAATTGTCCGACCTTTAAGTGACATTGGGTTTTTTGCATCATTGGTGCTTGTGTTCATTTCATTGCTCCATTATATATTTCGTCTATTTCGACCTAAAAATAGGCGAAGGCATTTAGGGCACGCAAGCACCACCGACACAAAGTCGAATTTAATCAGTCATGTGTTTAATGAGACGCGTCCTTTGACTCATGCGGGTTTTGGGATTGCTCGAAACCCGCACCTAATGCTCGCCTGTCAATAACCGCAATTATCATATACTTGATAAGAGATTGTGTTGAGTTGAATCAGCGCTTTGGGTCTGTGCAAAGATGTGCTTGAAATTCGAAAGAGGCACAATGACAGATGCTTTTGAAGGGCACGCTTACCCTCAACAGGATCAACCAATCTTGAGTGGAAATAGACGACGGCTTCTGGTTTAGTTGCGGCGTAAAAGTGAACGCGCCTTAGTCCAGATACATTTACATAAGGCAATTTTCAGGACAAGCCTCTGCGGGCCATAGCCCATGGCGATGGTCGTTTCTTATCCAGCCAAGCAACGCAAACTCTGGTCGTGACGCCCTAACTAGAAGGTCTAAATTTATGCCAGTACTTTTCCCGCATGATTATATAGAAGGCGAGGCTTTTATCGCTTTGCCTGACCAAATTCGCCAACGGGCCGCGCAGACCCCTGACAAGATTGCTATTTGCGACGAAACCTCGGCGTGCAGCTGGTCCGATCTTTTGCTTAGCAGCGAAGAGCTTGCCAAGCGGTTGATCGTGATGGGCGTGGCCCCCGGCGACAGCGTCGCTCTTATTGGTGACCTTCAAGCTACGACGGTCACGGCGTTTTTGTCTGTACTCTTTGCGGGGGCGTGCATCGTACCACTACCCGCAATTGCCAGCGACGCAGCCTTGAGCGGGATGCTGTTGGATAGTGGTGCCAACACAGTTCTTTCGACCACCGAAGCGGCAGACCGCATCACGGGTGTACTTGGGTTGGACGCGGGTCATCGCAAAATAAATCGCGGCGCGATCGATTTTACGCCACCCGGTGATCGCTGGGCTGACCTGCGGACGGGGCAATCTACTGCGCTGGATGTCGCATTGCCGCCGCTTCATGCTGATGCATTGTTCAATATCATTTACAGCTCCGGGACGACCGGGACACCCAAGGGCATCGTTCATGATAACCTCTATAGGTTTCGCCAAATGTTGCGGATGCATGGCACCGGCGTCAACGAAAATTGTACGATGTTTGTTTCCACGGCAATATATTCTAACACGACGCTTATGCCGGCACTTTCCGTCTTGTCAGGCGGCGGAACTCTGGTCACTAAACGTAAGTTTGAGGCAAAAAACTATATCGAAACGGCGCGCAAGACTGGCGCGACACATGCCATGCTTGTCCCTACACTGGTTCAAAGATTGTTGGCGGAGCCGAGCTTTCAGATCGATTCCATTCCAACGTTGGAACGAACATTTGTGACAGCCTCCCCCTTTGCGACTTCAGTAAAAAGCGAGGCGGTAAGGCGGTGGCCTGGCGTAATACAAGAGATTTACGGCATGACCGAAGGTGGGTTAACGGCAATGCTTGATACCTCGCTTTTTCCGGACAAGCTCGGCTCTGTTGGTAAACCTTCGCCCTCTGCGATTATTAGAATAATTGATGAGGGCGGGTCCGAATTGCCAACGGGCCAAGTCGGCGAGATTATCGGGCATTCAAATACGATGATGTTAGGTTATCATAATAGACCAGAGCAGAATTCAGCGGTGAGAATAGATATGCCGGATGGGCTTGCCTATCTGCGAACTGGCGATTTGGGCCGTTTCGACGATGACGGGTTTTTGTATGTTGTCGGGCGGGCCAAGGATGTGATCATCTCGGGTGGCTTCAACATATACGCCACGGATTTGGAGGACGCACTTTTACTTCATCCAGACGTAAATGAGGCAGCGGTTATGGGAATGCCAAGCGCAGCATGGGGCGAAACACCGGTCGCCGCCGTCGTTCTGTCAGCTGGCTCGGACGTTTCCGAGGCGTGTTTGATAAGTTTTGCGAACGAAAAATTGGGAAAGGCTCAACGTATTTCCGCGTTAAAGATATTGCAAGAACTGCCGCTGAACGCGCTGGGTAAAGTTGTAAAGTCCGAATTGGGAAAACAGCTAAAGGGGCTTGTTAGCTAGTTTTCAATTCATCCAGCGCCCACCGTTAACGATCAATGTTTGACCTGTGATGTAACGACTACCCGGCCCTGCAAAGAATACGATTGCATGTGCGATGTCGTCTGGCTCTCCTAATATCCCCATCGGTGTCTCGGCCTTGGCTTTGGCCACCATTTCTGCGGGTAAAGCAGCCGTTGCGCGCGTTTGTATGTAACCCGGGGCAATTGCGTTCACGTTGATCCCGCTTTCGGCGATTTCTCGGGCCAAAGATCGGGTGAACCCAATCACGCCATTTTTTGCGGCAGCATATACTGCACTGGCCTTGGCCCCGATATAGGCTGAATCAGACGCAATATTTACTATTTTTCCAGAGCCTCTCTCCAGCATATCGCCGATGACAAGATGGGTGCAATTGATTGTTGTTTTTAGACAAATATCTATCAGAAAATCCCAGCTATCCGGCTGTGAGTCGACAAAGCTTGAAGCGCGCTCGCGGGCACCTTGGCCCACATTGTTGACAAGTATATCCGGTGTTCCAATTAATTTTTTGGCGGTCTCAAAGGCGGCCTGTGTCGCTGCTGCGTCGCGCAGGTCTACAGTGACCAGCTTCAACTGGCCTCCACATATTGTGTTGGCCTCTGCTAATCCGTCAGCGTCCATATCCATAGCCACGACTTGCACGCCGGCATCACACATCATTTTGACGGTCGCGCGCCCAATGCCGTGCGCCGCGCCGGTTACGATAGCGGTTTTCCCACTTAGCATGCAGCGCCCGCATATTGTGGCGTCATATAATTATCGTCGATGGAAAGCTGGTTTTTGGTTTCGCACATTTTTTCAGAAAGCGTGGCCTTGCAACCTTCAATATGATCAGGGTCGCCTTCCATACCCAAAACAAGCAACTGCTCACTTTGGTCCAGAACCAGCGCGAGCCCCTGCTGCCCCGGAACGCCAGCATTTCCATAAAAATAACCACCTACTTTTTGCTCTCTGAGCTCCGCCATAAATTCTGCGATGGCGATAGGCTCTTGCCCTTCGGGTTTTTCTGCATTGATACGGCGCAACAGTGCAGCTATCCGATCTTCCGAATAGGTGCTTAGCAATGCGCGCCCAACTGCTGTATGCGCGATTGACAACATGTCCCCCACTTTAACCGAGCCCTCGGGCCCGTCACCGTCTGGCCCATAACAAACATATATATACTGGACGTTTAGGCCATTGGCTGTGGCCATAACCACAGTCTGTCCGGACTTTGCCGACAGATCATTGACAAACTCTAACAGGCTGCCTTGTTGTACCAAGTTGGGATCAACCCAATTGCCCAACAGGCCAACACGGCGTGTCGGAAAGTACGACCGCCTGCTGCTGTCTTGTTGCAAATATCCCATATACACCAAACTACGAAGCAATACTGACGTGCTGGATTGAGGATAGTTCAGCGACTTGGAAATCTCGGATACGCAAGCAGAGCGCTGCACGCCGTCAAAGAACTCTAAAATTCGTAAGGCACGTTCTGCAGACTTTACCACGGGCCCTACATGCGAGGCTAGATTCGGACCCACTGTGGGCAACAAATTTACTGAACTCATTATGTCCTCCCCAGAACTAACAGCACTTGTAGCATCGGCGGATACAGGAAAATTCCTCTGACCAACCTACTCGTGCGTATGTTACATCCTACCCATGCGTATGTTGGTATGTAAACAAATTTTTTTGGATTTGTTTCGGTCTTGGGGCACCACAAACACTGATACAGATATCTCCGACATCCGCGCAGCCTCTATTTATGTAAAACTGATTGGACAAGATGGGTGTGTCTCTCTGAGAATATTAACGATGTATGATGTTCAGGTCATGCGCTACGCTGGCTCTGCGCTCCGTACTAGAAAAAAGCCGCCATGGCAAAAGCTTGAGGCTGCGCGGAAGGCTATATAAGAGCCATTCCGGCGACTTCACGGTGATTCAGCCATGCAAAGCCACTCAGCTGCGCTTGGATAAGTATCAGACGGCAGGGGAGCCATGCAAACTGACGGCGTTGACACAGTATTCTGCCAACGCTATCGAAGAGTTTTCAATGTAAACGGTTGCTTCGTCAGATGACTCCCGCGTCTCGTACCAGACGTTTGCCCAATTTAGGGCCCCCAAAAGCGGACGCGCTGCAAACCGTGGCGGCAGATCCCTGAAAACGCCAGCTTCAACGCCAGCCTCAATTGCAGACACAAAGAAGCCCTCGTATTCATTGCGAAGCGCAATGACTTGCTTGCTGGCCTCGTCCTGATAGGGATGCCTGATGCTCAGCAATAGCTTGTTAATTCCCAGTGTCGTGGACTTTTGGTAAGAAATCGTAGTCATGACGACCACTGCGTGGGTTTTGCACATTTCAAACAGACGTTCTTTCGGGTTCAAACCCTCCCGGTCAAAAACTTCTCCGACATTTTCGATCAGGATACGCATTGCCTCCAGATGGATGTGTAAGAAGATATCTGTTTTGGTTCGGTAATAGTGATAGATTCGGCCTTTGGTCGAGCCAAGTGCATCCGCAACATCATCAATTGACGTTCCACCAAAACCACGTTCAACGAACGTTCCCGCTGCTGCGGTTAAGATTTTCGCACGTGCTTCATCGGGCGCTTTGGGTCTGCCCAACTCGTCAAGTTCTACGGCTCTATGTCTATCTTCATATGCCAAATTGTTGCTTTACCGTCTTAAAATGCTCGGATTTCGTCGTTGTATAAGGGGCGCGCCACTAAGGTGCAACTTCTCTGTTATCGAGATTATAACCAAATGTCCGTTTCGAAGACCCGCTAACAAATCCAACATCTATGTGATACTGTGTGATCAAGTGCATAAACTTCTAGGTCGACAGCCACAAGGTGATTTCACCAACCCGACCATTTCCGCCAAGCGGAAGTAATTTATGAAAATAATTGCCGTAATTGGTGCAACTGGGGATGTCGGGACCGGGATTTTACGGTCTCTTTTGACGAATAAGCACGCGATTTTTTCCGTCGGGCGCCACAAGTCAGATTTGTAAGCTTAGGTTGGCCGGGGTTCCCAAGCCTGGTGATTGCCGCGTCGCGTATATTTTTGTGGCGGCCGACATCAAGGGCCATAAAGGCGTTGAAGGCAGCATCTCAAATGCGTATAAGAATGCAGATGGCCAGTGGAAACGATAACATGCCGAGCGACGAGCCGAGGATCAACCGTACGGGTTTAAAAGATTCCGAACCACTTAATCTAGTCTGGGAGTCCGAAGCTCGCTCAGGTCCAAAGATAGAGGCTCGTGCGGCCCTCTTGGAATGTGCAGCGCAGGCTTTTACCACGCGCGGCTATAGCGCGGCGACCCTTGGCCATGTGGCTGAATTGATGGGGGCCTCCAAAGGCCAGATCTACCATTACTATCGTTCAAAAAGCGATCTGTATTACGACGTCGTGGTCGGTGCACACTACATGGTTGAACAGGAAACCGCGAAAGCCGAAAAAGCCGGGATACAAACGCCAGCGGCTAGACTTTATCGAATAGCATATGCCCATACGATGGTCATTTTGGAAAAATACGCCTTCATGCGCGTGGCACTTGAGGCCACCCAACACCAGCTTTTGTCACAATTATCTGACAGGCAAATCCGTGCGAACGAACGTATCAAGCATTACCGCGACGAATACGAAAACAAAATCGAACTCATAATTCAACAAGGTGTCGAGCAAGGCGATTTCAAAGCCCCTTCTGTTTCAATTGCCACAAAATCAGTTTTGGGTTCTTTGAATTGGCTTACCGTATGGTTCGATCCCAACAAGGAAACGACAGAAGCGGAAATGTCAGAGATCGCACGGCAAACCGCCGAATTCGTTGTGTATGGTCTATCACCTGATGGCCCACCTAACCTGGACCTTTGATCCGAATCTGATTGTTTCTAAATCAAATTACGCATCCGAATACATTGGTGCGCCACGTAAATGACTCCTACAGCTTAGATGTAGATAGCCCGCAGAATCGCCCGTACGACCGCCTACAACGCAACCAAACAAGGCACAGCTGTACCGGCAATCAACGCCCTTTGAAAACTCCATCGCGCTTTTCAGCAAAGCTCTTCAAACCTTCTGCGGCATCTTCGGTTTTCATAATCTCAGCCTGTTTTGGTCCAAAATCGTCAATTGCCGCAAGCCAGCCATCGCGTTGTGCTTTGCGCGCAATACGTCTGGTTTCGGCAACGGCCAATGGGGCCTGAGCCGCAATTTTTTCAGCCAGCTCCATCGCGCGATCCATTTGCTGGCCAACAGGCACCACTTCCTGCACGAGTCCCAGTCTATACGCTTCCGCAGCGTCAAAAAAGTCGCCCGTCAGCAAATAACGCATCGTATTGCCCCAGCCGGCTCTCTCCAGAATGCGGATGATGCCACCATGATTGGCAAAAATTCCACGACTAACTTCGATTTGTCCAAAATTCGCGTCGTCGGCGGCGACAACAATGTCAGCCGCGAGCATCAGCTCAATACCGATCGTAAAGCAAATTCCTTGAACGGAAGCAACGACCGGCTTGTTGCGTAAAGGGGCAAATAGATCAAAAGGATCCGCAATGCCTTCGGGGGCAAAATGCTTACCTTCGGCAAACCATTTGCCAATCTGATCAAGCTGTACGCCCGCCGTAAAATGTTTACCGTGCGCCCAAACAACGGCCACACGTGCGTTGGCGTCATTTTCAAAGCTCTCAAAAGCTTCCCCGAGCTCGGTCGCCATTTTGCCTGAAAAGCCATTTAGCTTGGCCGGGCGATTTATGCCGATAAGCGTGATTGGGCCTTTATGAGATACGGTAATTTCTCCGTCACTGTTGTTTACGCTCTGCGCTGTCATAACCACTCCAATGCTGACTTCCGATAGGATACTTACATTTTTTATATGCCTAATCAGCCAAGTTTACAGCATATCACATTCATATAATTCGCGCCCTATTTCGGCATGAACCCTATGCGTTGGCACCAATTGCCTTTAGATATTTCGATGCGGCACCAATGCATGCTCTACCGGCTGGCCATTCTCTTTGTTGCTGCTAACAATGCCGCCTCATATTCCTCGATAAGCCGCTCGCAAAGTTCGGCGGCCGTTGGGATATCGTGAATCGACCCCACGCCCTGACCTGCAGACCAAATATCCTTCCAAACTTGTTTTTTCCGTTCCGCTGGGCGAAAGTCTTCGGGGGCCGCCAGTTTGTCGGGGTCCACGCCAGCGGCCTCTATGGATGGGCGCAAAAAGTTGGCATTCACCCCGGAAATTTTGGAGGTATAGATGATGTCGGATGCGGCTGATTGCAGGATCATATCCTTGTTGCCCTGCGATGCCATTGCTTCTTGCGTCGCAATAAACCGTGTGCCCAAATATGCGAGATCGGCCCCCATTACCTCAGCGGCCGCGATCTGTGCGCCGGTGCTTATGGCGCCAGACAGGACAATGACCCCATCAAAAAACGCGCGGATTTCAGGTATTAAGGCGAACGGGCTAAGCAATCCGCCGTGGCCACCTGCCCCGGCACAGACCGCTATAATTCCATCGACACCAACTTCTGCGGCTTTCTGCGCGTGGCGCAGATTAATCACATCATGAAACACAAGCCCGCCATAAGAATGGACGGCATCAACAACGCTAGAAGCTGCGCCAAGCGATGTGATTACCAAAGGAACCTTGTGTTTCACAACCATATCCAGATCGGCTTCGAGCCGGTCGTTGGATTTATTAACGATCAAGTTAATACCGTAGGGCGCGGCGCCTTCATGCTGTCCAAGACGCGCCTCGATTTCGCTTAACCATTCGTCAAGCGCTGCGGTAGACCTTAAATTAAGGGCCGGAAATGTCCCGACCAATCCGGACCGGCAAACCTCGACGACCAAATCCGGGTTGGATGTCAAAAACATCGGGGCTGAAATAGCCGGGAGGCGAAGTCCATCGAGTTGGGCGGGTAGTTGGCCACCAGCTGTTCGAGTTGCAGCTGCGCTATGTGTATTAGTCATTCGGTATCCCCTTTTTTCCAATTATTTATCTCGGAAAGCCCACTTCAAACTCCGTTGGAGCGTGCGCACATATAGCCGTTATCAGCTTGGCCTAAGCAATGTGTTTAGAAACAATACTAGATATATGATGCGAAACGGAAACGAGAAAGCTTGGTTCAAACCGTTGAAAACCACGACCTGCCTCAAGAACGCGTTCAATCGTGTATGCGAGCTGTTCACTACCCGTCCGAGATGCCGTCAAGGCTCTGAAACACAAATCAAAAATTGCCGATCTTTTGGACGAGCCCGTGCTATAACAACAGGATTAAAAGAATATCCATAGCCAACATTGTGCTGATTGCGAACAGGCCGTTCCAATGAATGACAATCTCTTTTACAGGCGTCCCTGATAAACGGGATGTCAACATTTGTGCCGCTGCGAGTGGCGAGACAGTGATCATAACCGCCCAGGAAACGGAAATGACGGCAATTAATGCCACTGGCGGGAAACTTAATTCAGGCACTACACGAACCAATCCTAGTAGGATTGTGACCGTAACAACCGGATTTATCCCAACAAAACTCCCCAAGACAATTACCCAGCCAATGCAGATCAACAGCCACGCCTGATCAAACCCCGATTGCAGCAATAAATTCTGCACCCAGACAGGGTCAATCAGCGGCACGACGAGTATGCCAATAAAGGCGGAAAACCCAACCAGTGAAATTTCATTGCGTTGTGCCGTAAAGACTTCTGGAATATCCACAAAAAACCGTCGTTTGACTTCGGAAAATCCATTAAACCGGCTGGAGTTTAGGCCTTGAAAAACCATCCATCCTATTCCGCAAACCGTAGACGACAAGATCATCGCAACCAAAAAATTATATGGCAAAAAATGCACTATTAAAAAGGCCATCGCCGGAATAACACTAAACAAAGCCAGCAAGTTCGCAAACAGTGAAATTTTGAAAGTGCCCTGCTGGATTTGTACCGCTTTTGGGTGCAATAGCTTGTCAAGGAGTGCGCCCCATAGGAGGAATAATACCCCGATGACCATTCCAATCGGGACATAGTCGCTCCAGCTCAGTTCCGGCAGGCCAGTAAAAATGAGCACCATGGTAAAGGAGGTCGGAGACCACATCGAAATCGCTGCAATTCCTCGCTGAACCGCTGTGAACATACGGCGCATCCGAATTTTTCTGATCGCTTTTTTTTGTGGCTCATTTTCGGGTTTCAACTGATTTTGAATTGTGACACCCAGAACATTAAGCGCACCAAAATTAAGCAGTATTCCAAGTAAATGACTGCCTAAAGTCATGGACATATATCGCCTGCCGGGTGGCTGCGACATGAGGATTAAACCACATTTGTGCACCAACGCCGAGGAACTGGCTGCCTCGCGCAGAATAGAGAACCCGGTAAAGAAAAATGCGAAGAACGCCGCGCGATCTATCGCAGTACTCACCGTTTGGATTGAGATTTTGTTGGTTTGAACCAGAAAAATACTGAAGATAAGCGCGCCAACCGGTACTAGCCGAATGAATTTGTGAATGCGCGACCATTCCATTAGAATAAAAAGCCCCAACAGGGTGCCGGTCACAAATGAAAAACTTGGGAATGTCCCTGCTTCGTTTAGTGCAGAAAAACCGCATACAGCTAACAATATAAAGGCCGAGAGTTGCTGGTTCCTATTGTGATACCACATCTGGGAAAATCTTTCCGGAGACACTGGCCCCTAAAAAAAATTCGCAGGCCCCCTCAGAGGCCTGCGATAAATGTTTAGCAGTGCATTATTCCACAGAAACCTTGCTATAGACCTCTGCATTCAGCAGATCGACATACGCTGCTTCGGTTTCGATTCCGGCTGTCAGCCCAATCCACTTTTCATAAAGCGCCATGAAATTTGCCGCTTTCTCTTCGGCGTTTTCGATGCCTGCATCTGTCGCAATCTGAACCGCATTCACGATCCCGGCTTCCGTGGCAACCGCAAGGGCCGATGCCACATCTGCACCAGGAGCAATGAGTTGGTAGTTACGCCCTTCTGTTGCAAGGGCCGAATTTCCGTCGTTGATATACCCCCAAGTCGCACCCGCAACACCAATAGCGGCGCTGTCAACTAACGCCTGACGTTGCTCGGTTGAAAAGGACTGCCACAGATCTTCGCGGATATTGATAAGGGCAGAGTGTGCTACACCGCCAGCATTGACATCAATGACATATTTCGCCGAATCTCCGATCGAATAGGATTCCAACCAGCTTGCCGAACCAAAGGAGCAATCAACCTGACCGCGCTGCATCGCCTCATAGACCTCTGTGACCGTAGTGTTTGCAGCCACGGCACCGAGGGCAGAGATCAACGGAATGGTATGGCCGCTACCGCGAATGCGTTTACCTTCGAGTTCTGCCAAAGTTGCGTAAGGTTCAACACAAAGTAGATCATAAGCTGTTGTTGACCAGCCACCGAGCGAATGCACGTTCCACGATTCCAATTCAGCCGTACAATCACTACAAGTTTCCAACATTGCCATTTCAGTCAGCGCCCCGCTTGCTGCCAATGTATTTTGGTAGGCAGCACCCATGTTCACGTAAAGGGCAAACTCTGGCAATTCGGTAGGATAGTACAACGCTGCAAGCATGATGCCGTCAACCAGCCCGTCACGCATTCCAAAGAGGCCGGTCTTTGATCCAACAAGGCTGCCGCCACCGACAAAAGTCGTTGCAAGCGATCCTCCGCTTGCAGCCTCGACAGCTTCAAGGAATGGAAGGATTCCGTGCTTGTTCAACGTTTGCGTTGGGGGGGAATAGTTCCCATAAACAATGTTGTCTTGAGCGTTTGCTCCTGTTGAAACGCCTGCTGCCAGCGTGGCCGCAAAAACGATCGAAATTGTAGATAATTTTAGGGTAGTCATGTACTTCCTCCAAAGTTGATTTTAGTTTCTTCTTAATTATTCCATTAAGCCAGGCAAAACGAGAATGAAGCTTGGGAAAGCTATCAAAAGAGCCATAATGAAAATTTCTGCGATCAAGAACCACGAGATGCCGCCAAAAATTTGAACCAACGAAACCCGCTCGCCCACGATACTTTTCATAACAAAGACATTCAGCCCCATCGGCGGCGTCAACATACCAATTTCCAGCATCTTGATCAGGATCACGCCCGCCCAAATTCCGTTCACACCGACGTCTTCAAAGATTGGCAGTAAGATCGGCAGGGTAAGTAGCAGTATGCCAAGCGGGTCTAAAAATGCGCCCAATATAAGATACAACATGCAACACATCAAAATAACGACGATGGGATTGTCAGTTAATTCAGTGACGAGCCCAGAAACATGAAAAGGCATTCCGGAAAGCGCAAGGAACCGCATCATAAGCGCGGCTCCAATAGCAATTAGAAATACTGAAGCCACCGTTTGCACTGTTTCGATAGAGCTTTCAAAAAACACTTTGCGCGACAATGATTTTTGAAACAGCGCTATGATAATAGTCAGGGCGGCGCCGGCAGCGCCAGCCTCAGTCGCTGTCGCGAGCCCACCATAGATCGATCCGGTTATCCCAAAAGCAATCAACAAAATTGGCCACACCGACTTGAGGCCAGAAAGTTTCTCCAACAAACTGACAGGTTCCGTATCAATAATCGGCGCAAGACTGGGTTTGAATTTACACCGAAGGTAAATCATCAGCGCGTAGATCAACGAT
>DFBD01000152.1 GCA_002367255.1 Rhodobacterales bacterium UBA3089
GCGGCCATAGCCTCGAAAACCTCGATCCAAGTGCCGGAATGCGATTGTTCCCCAATCCCCAAAATCCGTTCCATATAGACAATATCGCCCGCGAAAACCGTAGATGCCGAAGGCACCCAAACGAAACTATCCCCCGGTGTATGCGCCTGCCCAGCGTGGGTGATTTCAAACGCCACGCCGCCCAGTTCAAAACTGTATTCCGTGTCAAACGTGATGTCCGCATAGGCCGGAACCGTCCCCGCCAGATTATCCCCAATCAGCACAGATAGCCCTGTCATCTGTAACGACCCACGGTTTTTGTGATCCGCCACAGCCTCGTTCGAGGCGATTACTTGAGCCCCTTGCTGCTGCCAGTAATCGTTGCCAATCCAGCGATGATCCTGCCCGCCGGAATTTATCACGAATTTCACGGGCTGGTCGGTAATCTCGCGCACCGTCGTGTGCAGCGCCTCGGCTCCAAGCCAACTGCCACCGGTATCGACCAGCACCGCGCCGTCATCTGTTACCACCAACCCAAAGGTCGCGTTATTCGCAAGGTTTTCGGCAGATCGCTGATCCAGCGGCCCAATAATTGCATAAACACTTTCCGTAAGCTTCTGGACTTCCAGTGCATAAGCAGGAAGGGCGGACAGCAGCAACGCTGCAATGGCGAGTAACTTCATGTTAAGACCTCGGACAAAGAAAAAGGGCCGCTCGAAAGCGACCCTTAGCATGTTCACATTCCACACATATAGCAAGTGGAATATGTTTGCTTATTCCTCGTAATCCGTCAATGGCGGGCAGGAGCAAACCAAATTCCGGTCGCCGTACGCATTATCCACACGGTTCACCGGTGACCAATATTTGTCCACCCTGAACGCCCCCGGCGGATAACAGGCCTGTTCGCGGGAATAGACCCTATCCCAATCGCCAACCAGATCCTCTACCGTATGCGGTGCGTTGTGAAGCGGGCTGTCGTCATACGCCAACTTGCCGTCTTCGATGTCCTGTGCCTCGGCACGGATGGCCAGCATGGCGGTGATAAACCGATCGATTTCGGCCTTTGGTTCGGATTCCGTAGGCTCAACCATCAGCGTCCCCGCCACTGGCCAGCTCATAGTCGGGGCGTGAAAACCACAATCCATCAACCGTTTGGCGATGTCGTCCACGGTCACATGTGCCGCCTCGTTCAGCGGGCGCGTATCCAGAATACATTCATGCGCCACCCGTCCGATTTTAGACTTGAACAGGATGCCATAAGCGCCCTCAAGCCGCTTCGCTATGTAGTTTGCGTTCAATATCGCAATCTTGGTCGCCTGCGTCATACCTGTGCCACCCATCAGCAGGATATACGCCCACGAAATCACAAGGATAGAGCCCGACCCAACAGGCGCGGCTGATACGGCACCAACATCATTCGGCGTTTCAGTGTGCCCGGGAAGGAAGGGTTCAAGATGCGCCCCAACGCCAATCGGCCCCATGCCCGGCCCACCGCCACCATGTGGAATGGCGAATGTTTTATGCAAATTAAGGTGACTTACGTCCCCACCGATTTTCCCCGGCTGCGCCAGCCCAACCATGGCGTTCATGTTTGCCCCGTCGATATAAACCTGACCGCCATGTTCATGCGTTATGTCACAAACCTCGCGCACGGTTTCCTCAAAAACTCCATGCGTGGAGGGGTAGGTGATCATACAGGCCGCCAGCATATCGCCTGCTGCCGCCGCCTTTTCGCGAAAATCTTCCAGATCAATGTCGCCATTGTCCGCTGATTTCACCACCACAACTTTCCAGCCAGCCATCTGCGCGGACGCAGGGTTCGTGCCGTGTGCCGAGGTCGGTATAAGGCAAATGTTACGCTCCCCCTCGCCGCGTGACTTGTGGTAATTGCGGATCGTCAACAGCCCTGCGTATTCCCCCTGCGCACCGGAATTCGGCTGCAAAGACATCGCATCATATCCGGTGATCTCGCACAACTGATCCATCAGCTGCGTCGTCAGCTCTGTATACCCGGCCGCCTGATCCAGCGGCACAAACGGATGCAGGTTCGCAATGCCGAACCACGTTAACGGAATCATCTCTGCCGTAGCGTTCAGCTTCATTGTGCAAGACCCTAACGGGATCATCGCACGATCAAGCGCTAAATCGCGGTCCGCCAGTCGCCGCATATAACGCGTCATTTCGGCTTCGGAACGGTTCATGTCGAAAATCGGATGCGTTAGAAATTCGTCCGTGCGCAGCAGCGTTTCTGGCAAGCGATATTCGCGGTTCTTGGCCGAGTCATCCTTCATGTCCCCGCCAAACGCCCGCCAAACGGCCTCGATCGTTTCTGGCCGTGTTTGTTCGTCCAGCGAAATCCCGATACGGTCTTCGCCAATCTTGCGCAGGTTAATTCCGTTGGAAACCGCCGCTTTCAGGATCACACCCTGAAGTGCGCCAACATTGATCGTCACCGTGTCGAAAAACACTTCGGGTTCGACCTTAAAGCCAAGGCTCTCAAGCCCTCTTGCCATACGCGAAGTCTTCCGGTGTACGGACTGCGCAATCGCCTTCAACCCTGCCGGACCGTAGAAAACCGCATACATGGACGCCATAACCGCCAGCAAAGCCTGCGCCGTACAGACGTTGGAATTCGCCTTCTCGCGCCGGATATGCTGCTCGCGTGTTTGCAGCGCCAACCGGTAAGCCTTGTTGCCGCGCGTATCAATCGAGACTCCGATAATCCGCCCCGGCATCGACCGTTTCAGCTTATCGCGCGTCGCCATATACGCCGCGTGTGGGCCGCCATAACCCATCGGAACACCGAAGCGTTGGGTGGAGCCAATGGCGATATCGGCCCCCATCTCGCCAGGGCTTTTCAGCAGGCACAGCGCCAGAATATCGGCGGCCATGATGGCAATCGCTTTTTCTTCGTGCAGCGAGGCGATGCACGGCGTAAAGTCCCGCACCCGACCGTAAGTGCCGGGGTACTGGAAGATCGCCCCGAAAACTAATGCAGGGTCCATCTCCGTTTCCGGATTAGCCACGATAATTTCAATGCCCAACGGTTCCGCGCGCGTTTTGATCACATCGATGGTCTGCGGATGGCAGTTTTCATCAACAAAGAACGCATTTGATTTGGACTTTGATGCGCGCTTCGCCATCGTCATCGCTTCAGCCGCCGCCGTCGCCTCGTCCAGCAAAGACGCGTTGGCAATCTCAAGCCCCGTCAAATCCGAAACCATAGTCTGGAAGTTCAACAACGCCTCAAGCCGGCCCTGCGCGATTTCCGGCTGATAAGGTGTATAGGCCGTATACCACGCCGGATTTTCCAGAATGTTGCGCTGAATAACCGGCGGCGTCATCGTCCCGTAATACCCTTGCCCGATCAGCGAGGTCAGAACCTTGTTCTTTTTAATAACGCCGCGCATGTGATGCAGCACATCACGTTCGGACATAGGTTCTTGTAGTTCCAGCGCATGCTTTTGCCGAATACCCTCAGGCACAGTCTGGTCGATCAGCTCGTCCAGCGACCCAACCCCGATTACATCCAGCATCTCCTGTATTTCAGTCGGCGATGGCCCTATGTGACGACGATTAGCGAAATCATAGGGCTGGTAGGGGGTCGGATCGAAAGACATGAGCGTATTCCTTTAAGCGATGAATGCTTTGTAAGCGGCTTCGTCCATCAGCGATTCCAGTTCACTAACGTCGGCGATTTTGATCTTGTAGAACCAGGCATTTCCTTCCGGATCTTCATTCACAGAACCGGGGTTATCTTCCAGCGAGGTGTTCGCCTCGGCGATTTCACCAGCCAGCGGGGCATATAATTCGGACGCGGCTTTAACGCTTTCGACAACGCCGATCTCGTCGTCTTTGTCGAACGTGTCGCCAGCTTCTTTCAGCTCTACGAATACTACCTCACCCAAGGCCTCGGCTGCGTGTTTGGTAATGCCCAGCGTTGCAGTATCTCCGTCAACTTCAAGCCATTCATGTTCTTCGGAATAATAAGTCGTCATGTTCACACCTTTGTTTAACGTTTGTAATTCTGCTGCACGAACGGCAGCTTGATGATGGTCGCTGGCATCGCTTTGCCACGAATAAGAAGGTCAACTTCCGTACCGGGTTCAGCGAACATTTCCGCAATATACCCCATTGAAACCGGACCGCCATAGGTAGGACCAAATCCACCCGAAGAAATAGCGCCGATCACATTCCCGTTTTTATCGGCAACCTCGACCCCGCGGCGTGCAGGGGCGCGACCTTCGGGCTTAATGCCAACCAACCTGCGGCTTGGGCCGTCTGCCAGCTCGCGCTGAATACGCTCCGCGCCGGGGAAACCGCCTTCTTCACGGCGGCGCTTTTGCATCGCCCATGTCAGGTTTGCTTCAACCGGCGAGGTGCTGTTGTCGATATCATTGCCATACAAACAAAGCCCCGCCTCAAGCCGCAAACTGTCGCGTGCGCCAAGGCCTGCCATCTCCAGATCGGGATGCTCCAAAAATTTCTGCGTAATCTCCACCGCGCGCTCATTGGGCAACGAAATCTCGTAGCCATCCTCGCCGGTATAGCCAAGCCGCGAGATACGACACTCATCGCCCAGCAGATCAAACAGCCCTGTTTCCATAAACTTCAACTCGGCAGCTTCCGGTACAATTGCGCTAACCACGGCCTCGGCCGATGGGCCCTGAATGGCAATCAACGAGCGGTCAATCTCGATAACCTCAACGTCCAGCGTTTTCAAATGCGCCACATCTTGTTCCCGCATCGAGGCGTTCACAACCGCAAACATGTAATCATCCGCCGCCGACACGATCAGGTCATCCATGATCCCGCCTTCAGGGTTGGTGAAAAACGTATAACGGGACTTGCCCGACGGCAGCGTTGTGAACGCAGACGGGCACAGTGTTTCCAGCTTCGCCGCAACATCTTCGCCATGCAACCCAACTTGACCCATGTGGGATACATCAAACAACGCCGCTTTTTCACGGCACTGCTTATGCTCGCCCGCTACGCCAAGCGCATAGTTCACGGGCATCAACCAGCCGGCAAAATCAACCATCTTGCCGCCAAGCGCTACATGCAGATCATAAAGAGGGGTTTTCTGTGGTTCAGTCATCGGTGTTCCGCCTTAAAATGAATCATCTATAATGCTCTTAACAATAAAGTTTCCGATAGGAAACCATTTTCGGATGCAATTGTATACATGACCCGCTCACAGAAAATACACCCATTGCAGCGCAGCAAAATTCCAGCCAATATGTTTTCCAAACAGGCCCGAAAAACAGGATTCTCCAATGATCAAAGCACCCCTCAAAGCTAAAGAACAACCCTCCTTATCCAGTTTCAACTGGGAAGACCCGTTTTTGTTAGACGATCAACTGTCGGACGAAGAACGCATGTTGCGTGACGGGGCTGCTGCTTATGCGCAAGAAAAACTGGCTCCACGCATTATCGACGCCTATCGCGAAGAAAGATTTGAGCTCGATATTTTCGCTGAAATGGGCGAGATGGGCTTGCTGGGTGTAACCATCCCCGAGCAATACGGCGGTAT
>DFBD01000048.1:0-3418 GCA_002367255.1 Rhodobacterales bacterium UBA3089
CATCTAAAACCTCTTGACGGGTGGTGTAGAAAATGCTGCATTGCACAAAATTGGAGTTTGCATCATGCGCACAGGTTTATATCCAGGAACATTCGATCCGGTAACACTGGGACATAGAGACATCATCAAACGTGCTAGCACGTTGGTGGATCGTTTGGTGATTGGCGTTGCAATCAACCGTGACAAGGGGCCCTTGTTCACACTTGAAGAGCGCGTTGCCATGATCGAAGATGAGTGCGCCAAGCTTAGCGGAAACGGTTGCGAAATCGTCGTGCATCCATTTGAAAACCTGTTGATTGATTGCGCCGCCGATGTAGGTGCCAAGACAATTATCCGCGGTCTTCGTGCTGTTTCTGACTTTGAGTATGAATTCCAGATGGTTGGCATGAACCGCGCCATGAATGCGGACATCGAAACCGTTTTCCTTATGGCCGACGCGGGACATCAAGCGATTGCATCGAAGCTGGTCAAGGAAATCGCCCGTCTTGGCGGGGACATCAGCAAATTCGTTCCAACCGCTGTTGCCGAAAAATTGTTGCAAAAATTCGCCTAAATTTGTCGCAACCCCTTTTGTTTCGTGCCAAGGCAACATAGTTTCCTGACAACATTAATCAGGAGGCAACAATGGCCGATATCAAAGATCCAGAGAACACAGTCATCATCGAACTTAAAGACGGCAACGTCACAATCGAGCTTTTGCCCGATGTGGCCCCAAAGCACGTCGAACGTATGAAAACCCTCGCGCGTGAAGGCAAATACGACAACGTGGCCTTCCACCGTGTGATTGATGGCTTCATGGCGCAAACAGGCGACGTGGCGAACGGCAACATGGAAAACAACTTCAACCTTCGTGCTGCTGGCACAGGTGGTTCCGATTATCCGAACGTGCCTGCTGAATTTTCCAGCCTGCCGTTTGACAAAGGTGTTCTTGGTGCGGCGCGCAGCCAAAACCCTGACTCCGCAAATTCGCAGTTTTTTATCATGTTCGAGGCAGGTCACTTCCTTAACAACCAGTACACGGTTTATGGTCGCGTGATTGACGGCATGCAGCACGTAGACGCTATCCAGCGCGGCGAGCCTGCGCCAAACCCTGACCGCATGATTTCGGTCAAAGTCGCGGCAGACGTATAATGCGGCGCGCGGTTCTTAAAGGGCTGGCGGTTCTCGGGTTATCGATGTTCGCATTCGGCGCGGTTGCGCAGGACATCGACCCCGAAAACGTATTGGTAATCGAAATTGCGGGCGAGGGCGCAGGGATTGTCGAAATCCTGATGCGTCCCGACGTTGCTCCGTTGCACGTTGACCGTATCAAGGAACTCGCGCGTTCGGGTGCCTACGACGGCGTGGTTTTCCACCGCGTTATCGACGGCTTTATGGCGCAAACGGGCGATGTGATGTTTGGTAAGCTCGACGGCTACGATTACCGCACAGCGGGCCGTGGCGGGTCTGACATGGACGATCTTCCGGCGGAGTTCTCGAACATCACCTATGTCGAAGGTATAATCGGCATGGCACGTTCTAACGATCCGGATTCGGCGAACTCGCAGTTCTTCATCATGTTCGACGACGCAAAATTCCTTGATGGTCAGTATACCGTTATCGGTCGTGTGATCGGCGGCATGGAACACGTTCACGCAATCAAACGCGGGAACGACGGTGCCAACGGCGCGGTTTACGCGGACCCTGACTATATGGCATCGGTTCGGGTTAAAGCGGACCTTTAATCAGATCAACCTAATCAAAGGCCCGCTCATCATTGCGGGCCTTTTTTATTGCGCTATCGATAAAACGATCGCACCACGCCGCTGTTCGGTTTCGACAAGGCGATGCGCCTCTGCCGCTTGTTCCATCGGTAAAACCTTGTCGATTACAGCCGTGATACGGCCTTCTTCCAGAAGCGAAGCTATATGGGAAAGCTCCTCCTCGGTTTCTTTGGCAAATATGAACTTGGCTGTTTTGTCTGTAAAGCGGGTGGTCAAAGCACACTTGATCATCTTCGAAATGTTGGAGTTCCCCAACAAAAGACGCCCAGCAGGTTTCAACACCTTTATGCAATCCGCATAGCTGCTACCCGCGACCATATCGAAAACTACGTCGTAGGGCTTCCCCCGATCAGCAAAACTTTCCTTTGTGTAATCGATGAATTCCTCAATCCCCAAACTACGCAGCATGGCTTCCTTAATGCCATTATCCACGACTGAAACATCGGCCCCCATGTCACGTGCAATCTGCAAGGCAAACGTGCCGATACTGCCGCCCGCGCCATTGATCAGAACTTTGTCTCCGACTTTGATATTGGCGAGCCGCATAAAGTGGATTGCGTTTAACGCCCCCAGCGGGGTTGCCGCGGCTTTCTCGTAACTGATGTTATCGGGTATTCGGACAAGTGTTTGTTTCTCGGGCAGGTTTACATATTCCCCGTGCGCGCCAAAACGAAAACCTGCCGTGCCGAATACTCTTTCGCCGACATTGAACTTGCTGACGTCCTTGCCAATGGCCACAACCTCGCCTGCTAGATACCCACCCAATACTTGGCGTCGCGGCTTGGTTACACCAAACACCAAACGCAACGGTAGCCAGAACCATTTCACTGGAAACTTGGAGCTGCGTATTTCGCAATCCGATTTGGTCACCTCGGATGCGTGTACCTTTATTAACACCTCATCATCCTTTGCATGTGGCCTTTCAACTTCGGCGACATGCAAAACCTCCGGCGCTCCATATCTTTGATAAACAACGGCTTTCATGTTTCCCCCTGAATTGGTGTGTAACACTGCACCAACAGGCTTGGCATGTCCATTTTCGATATATCGCATTCCCTCAACTTGACGTGAGCAGGGGTAGCGCCGCGCGGTTTGTGCCGGCAGGTTAAACCCACACAACATGAAAGGGAGCTGCATGTTCCGAAAAACCCTACTGACCTTGTTGCTGTCGGCCATCGCGCTTCCAGCCTTCGCCCAATCCGCTAGTCAGACCAGAGGTTGGCCAAACACCGATTTCACCAAATCTTCGGTTGATTTCAGCGAAATTATGTCCGGCGGGCCCGGCAAAGACGGCATTCCGGCACTGTCCAGTGTCATCGTCCTTCCCGTGAACGAGGTTGAATTTTCTGAACGCGAACCAGTGGTGACCGTGGAAATAGAGGGGGCAATTCCCCGCGCATACCCCATTCGTTATCTGACATGGCACGAGATCGCCAATGATGAGCTTGGCGGTATTCCCTTGGCCGTAACCTTCTGCCCGTTGTGCAATTCTGCACTGGTATTTGACCGTCGTTTAGATGGGCAGGTGCTGGAATTCGGCGTTTCTGGTAATTTGCGCAACTCGGATATGGTGATGTTTGATCGCCAGACTGACAGCTGGTGGCAGCAGTTTACTGGCGAAGGTATCGTGGGTGCGATGACAGGAAAACAGTTAA
>DFBD01000048.1:3481-5077 GCA_002367255.1 Rhodobacterales bacterium UBA3089
CGCATGTACGGTGCGAACCCTTATGCGGGGTATGATACCTCGGGCTATCCGTTCCTCTATCGCGGGGAAAACCCGCCTTTTGATATCGAGCCATTGTCCCGTGTTGTCCGTGTAGGCAACCGCGCTTGGCCGTTAGAGCGTTTGCAGAATTCCGAGTCTATCACCGAAGCTGGTGTGCGGATAGTCTGGAAGGCCGGCATGGCCACGGCGCTTGGAAGCCGGGTGATTGCTGATGCTAAGGATATCGGAAGTATTCGGGTTTACGATGCTACGACTGGTGAAGATGTGACCCATGAGGTCTCGTTCGCATTCGCCTTCCATGCGTTTGCACCTTCAGGCGAATGGATGCTTGGTAACTAAGTTGTCGGGCTAGCCTTACGCAGGCTGGCCCTCCACACCTTTGTGTTCACGCTTGGCCAAGAAGCCCGCGCCGCCGATCTGGATGAAATACGCAATCATGATTGGCAAGATGAAGGTGGCACCAAATGTGTCCACGCTGAATATCGCCAAAATAAGCGCCAAAGTGATGTAGCGCGTGGCTATATGCCAGAATACCGACTTACCGTTTGGCGTCAGGTCCGTCGCAAAGATCGCAACTGCCGTTACAACAGCGTAGAAAGCTACGGTGGCGATGACCGCTTTGAGCAGATCCATTATTTCGACCTGAAACAACAACTGCGCGGTGTTTAGCGAGAATAGGTATAGCACGATGCCGAACATGGTCGCCTTGGAGATAAGCTGCTGATGCTTACCCGTGAACGTAATGACGCCTGGGAAAAATTTCAGCGCGATACGGCTAAGTATAAACGGAATCACCACCAAAATCATGAACGGCGCAATCGGTTTCACGCCGCCATCTGTTGCAATACCTTCAATACCGCCAAGGTCGGGCGCAGGGAACCAGCCACCAGCAAAGTTTTCAAACTGTCCGAATACCAGCATAACCGGCAACAACAGCGCCAAATTCAGCATAAAGATCACAAAGCCCAGCTTAACATTCGCACCGCTCGTCTTGATCCACATCATAACCATGCCACCACCGGGTAACAGGGCCAGAAGGAACAGCGCCGCAGCAATACCGATGTCGTTGCTCAGGTAACCAATGCCAAGGGCTACAGCCGTTAACAGCAGGTAATTGATCCAAAGGTTTTTGAAAACGCTTGGCAGGTTGTCTTTGATTATCGCGACATCCGACAGGTTGAACTTGAACAGGCTTGGGGTCACAAGGAAAATCCCGGCAACCAGACATACAGCGGAAGAGAAGGCGAGGCCACCAGTGGCGTAACCAAACCCGAGGCCAAGGACCACGGCAGTTAGGATAAGAGCGATTTGTTTCATAAGGACTGTCCTGCGAATAAAATTTGTTTGTTCGCACTCACTTATGAAGCCACCCCGCCATTACAAGAAGGGCGGGGTGCGACATATTCAACATTTTGCAAGTGTAGTTAATCAGCCAGCTTCACCAAAGCATGACGTTTCTTGCCAGCCGACAATTTAATGGTCTTTGCAATCGCATCAGCCGTCACCATCGTGCCCGCATCTGTCACCACTACATCGTCCATCTTCGCCCCGCCCGACGCAATCGTGCGCTTGGCT
>DFBD01000042.1:0-224 GCA_002367255.1 Rhodobacterales bacterium UBA3089
ACCATTTCACGAATGTCGGTAGGCGACACGTCCCCCGGTTCCGCCAGCATTGTGTTAACCAAACGCTGGCCCTGCACCGCAATCGGCAGGGATGAAATCAACTGGCTGACAAACCCCGACCCTTCGGCCGCGTCTTGTCCCGCATCACTTTTCACGAATTGCAAGAAGCCCAGCGCCTTATCGGCTTTCTCTTTCGGGATACCACCAAACATCCGGTTGGTGGT
>DFBD01000042.1:341-5548 GCA_002367255.1 Rhodobacterales bacterium UBA3089
GTGCTTTGCTGATAGGCAATGCTGGTAAAGCCAATCCCGTTGGGATCGGAACTTACGGCACGAACCAGATTGATGTCATCGGTAAACGTGGTTGCGCTCGCGGCGAAACGCGCGTTATTCGTGTTCATGACCATTGCGTTGAAATCGGCAGCACTGCCAGATTCATCATCGCGGCGATAAACATTAATTGGCGCATTACTTCCGCCCAGTTGCGACCAGTTTGTTATCTGGCCCGCGAATACCTGCGATAATTCCCGCACGCTTAAAGTCGGGATAGTGTTTTCAGGCGGTACAATCACGATCAACCCGTCCAGAGCTGCCACAAGCTGAAATTTTCCGTCCGTCAAATCCCCGAGCCCCGAGTTGGAAAACGCCCCTAACTCGGCAGAAGTGATGGCGCGCGAGGACAACGCGATTTCTGATTTGCCTTGCAGAAGCGATGCAAACGCCGCTTGCGACCCCAGAGTATGCACCTCTACGTCCGCAAAAAGCTCACCGTCAGGCAGGGAAAATATATAGGGTTGTACAGGCACGTCACCCAAGGATGTTGGTGCCTCCGCTGTCAACCGCAGCCCAAATGAACCACTGAAATCCTGAAACAGGCTAGGCATCAAAATTTGCGCTAGCGTACTGGCCCCGGCAAGGCGAAAATCCGAGTTCACAATTATTGGGCAAAATTCACCCTCGCAAATCACTTCCGAAGCCGAAACCGAGAACTCTCCTAGCGAAACATTAAGAGTGTAAGTATCCCCGTCAAAGGACACCAGTTCGCCCGTCATCGCAACACTGCCGTCCAATGACCTAAGTGTCACCTCCTCCGCACTTGCGGGTGCAACTGACAGGCACGCCATCAATGCCCCAAAAAGTGGTATAGTTTTCAACCTCAAATGCATGCGTCATTCCTTCTTGCTATCATTCTAGCCGGAAGAAGTTGGTCTCACAGGAGATGCGTATTGTTAGGCTGCTTTCCCAGAGATACTCTCCGGAACTGGTACGAAAGTTAAGTTACGGGTTTCACGTTCGTTTTTCAACTTAAACCCGTGATTTGCGAAAATATCTTTAACAATTGAAAATTTAGTTATGCCATATCAAGTAATTTCAGTGGTTTGGCAAACCGCTGTGTTTCCAGTTTCACCACCATGATGACCTGTCTCTGTTTCGCAAATACTGTCGCTCAACGCTTGGCGCCAGCAGCTGACAACACCATGTCCAGATAGATATCCTCGACCATATCCAGCGACAACCGCCCCTCGCCACGATACCATGTGTTCATACCTGTCAGCATGGCGATAATCGCAAAGGTGGCGACTTTGGTATCGACTAATTTGAAAGTTCCATCTGCCTGTCCGTCACTAAGGATGTCGTGCAAAATCGCCTCGTATGTGCGCCGGGCAGACTGGATCACCTCAAAGTTCTCAGGAGTAAGATTTCGCAGTTCCATATAGGAAATGAACACCTCGTCCGCGCGGGGTAAATGGAAACGGATATGGAACCGTACAAAGCATTTCAGCCGCTCGATTGGGGTGATCGCATGGGGCTGGGCGCGCCCCTCCCATGCTTGCAGAATGTCCTGCATATGTTCGTCCATAAGATCGAACAGCAGCGCCTGTTTATCCGGCGTATAAAGATAGAGCGCGCCCGCCTGCACCCCGACTTCGCGTGCGATCTGGCGCATGGAAACAGCGGCGTAGCCATTCTTGGCAAACAAAACCGTCGCTGCTTTACGCAGCTCTTTTGCTGTTTTTTCGCCGTTAGAACCTGATTTTCTGGCCATCACCGTCCCGCCTTTTCGGACACGTTAACTGAACGGGCGTTCAAATGAAAGGGTGCGCCGCAAACCTTAAACTATTAAACCGGTTTAATGATTTAAGGGCTATAGCGAATATCAGGCGCTAATCCATCAGATTACCGTTGATCAAACCTCAGTTTTACAAAAGCCCCGGGCGCATCTTCCAACACGCCACCAACAGCCCCGGCGACACGCGCAGGAACCAACTTGCCAGACTTGCGTTTCAACCATTCATCCCAGTCCAGCCACCAGCTGCCTGCGGTTTCATCCGCATTCTCCAGCCAACCAGCCAGTGTATCGGGCGACATATCCTTATTTGTCCAATACTGGTATTTTCCCGCTGCCGGAGGGTTCACAACCCCCGCGATATGGCCAGACCCTGCCAGCACAAACCGCACGTCCGCCGACACCATTCCCCGCGCACCGCCGTAAACCGAGGCAGCAGGGGCGATGTGATCCTCCTTCGCCGCAACATGGTAAACGGGCACCTTGATGTCGGCCAGACGAATGGGCGCACCGTCAACCTCCAGCAAATTCCTAAACAACTTATTCTGCGTATAAAATTGTTCCAGATAGAAGTGATGCACCTTGGCGGGCATCGCCGTGGAATCCGCATTCCAGTACAACAAATCAAACGGCACAGGTGCCTTGCCCAGCATGTAATTGCTGACCACATACGACCAGATCAGATCGCTGGACCGCAGCATATTGAACGCCGAAGCCATCGTCTGCGCGGGTAAAAATCCCTTTTCCATCTGCTCGTCGACCATGGTGATAGTCTTGTCATCCACGAAAACCTGAAGATCCCCGGCGTCTTCGAAATCCACCAGCGAGGTAAAAAACGTGGTCGAGGCAATTCGCTTGTCACCATCGCGATTAAGCGCCGCCGTCAAAGTCGCGGCCATCGTGCCGCCAATGCAATAACTGGCAATATGCGTCTGCTTTTGCCCCGTCTCGGCCAGCACACGGTCAATCGCATCGGACGCGCCTTGCATGTAAGACGCCCACGTCTCGTCCTTCTGGGCTTCGTCAGGGTTCACCCATGAAATGATGAACACGGTATAGCCTTGCTCCACCAGCCACTTCATCATCGACTTCTTTTCGTTCAGATCGAGGATGTAGTATTTGTTAATCCACGGCGGGATCATCAGCAGCGGCTTGGAATACACCTCCTCCGTCAGGGGCGAATACTGGATCAGTTGCAGGATGTTATTCTGCCAGATCACCTTGCCTTCCGTCATCGCCATATTGCGGCCAACCGCGAAGGCGTCCATGTCTGTCTGGCGGATCAGCAGCTTGCCTTTGCCGCGCTCCATATCGGCCAACATCATCTTCAGACCCCGGACCAGGTTCTGCCCCTTTTCCGCTGTCGTTGCCTCCAGCACCTCCGGATTTAATGCCGCGAAATTCGCCGGGCTCATCGCTTCGACAAAGTTGCGCGCATAAAATTCGGCCTTCTTGCGGTCCTTTGGGTCCATGTCCGCGGCGTGTACCGTATTTTGCACCCATCCAGCCGTCAGCAGATAGGATTGCTTGATATACTCGAACACCGCATTATCCGACCACTCGTCATGCTTGAAACGTTTGCCTTCAGGCGGAAGATTCGGCATTTCGACGTCTTCCGCCGCCTCGCCCCCCATCCATTTCATCATGGCATGTTGCCAAAGGCGGCCCTGCGCCTCCCAATATTTTTGCGTCGTCTCTGCCAGCTTCTGTGGATCGGACCACAAAGCTGTCATCAACTCCGTAAACGCGGGCATGGCGTTCATGGGGTCAGGATTCGGTGAATGGTGTTCGTCGGCCTCGGATTCCAGAAACTTTTCCCAGATTTCCTGAGAAATCTCGAAAACCTCGCGCATATTGCCAGCAAACTCCTGACGATCACGCACGATATGTTCAAAGTCACCGGTATCTTGAAAAGTTTTGTCACTCATAGCTCAAATCCATTACGCCCACCTTGCTTGCGCGGGCTTCCAGCGTTAACTATGGCGTATATTGTCGGAAATTTCCAAGACAACTTTGCAACGGGCCATAAATGCGAGACACCAAAGATATGCTGCGCTGCGCTATGCCCAAATACAGACCCTTGGCTGTTGGTGCAATTTTGCTGCTGTCAACAGCGGCCTGCGGGTGGGATGATGCCCTTGACGAGCATGATCTTTCGCCCTCGGATTACGCTATCGAGCGTGGGTATCCGGCTTTACTGCCAACCTCGGCCTTCCGCATTGCGGATTACGCGGTCCCCGACCCGTCAAACCTGATCGCCCGCCTCGCCATGCTGAAACGTAAAGTCTCCGCCCTGCGCGGACCTGTGCTATCATCAAGCGATCGCGCCCGCCTCGAAGCTGCCGTGAAACGCACCGCCTCAACACAAGGATAAAACGAATGTCAGATGAATGGGATTGGGAACTGCAACAGAACCAGACGGCCTATACGGTCGCCGAGCTGATAAAGCAGAACCCCGGATTAGATGGTGCGAATATCGCGTTGGATATGGAATTCGAACAAGGCGAAGGCGCTGATGCTGCGGCATTTGAAAAAGCCCTGCGTACCTTCGGGTATGGCGTCATAGTTTCCGCCGAGGGGGCAATTCAGGCCTCTATCTCAGATATTCCCTTTACATTCGCGTCCATCTGGACCCATGAAGAGCGCACAACAAAAATGGCCCTAAGTCGCGGTTTCGAGCCCGACGGATGGGGTTTCTGGGAGCCTTGAGAATATGACTAAACCCTTAAGACTAGCCGTCGCAGGCCTTGGTACTGTCGGTGCTGGAATCGTGAAAATCGTCCAGCAACATGCTGATCTTCTAACGGTCCGCGCTGGCTGCCCAATCGAGATTGTCGCCATTTCCGCGCGCTCCCGCAGCAAAGACCGTGGCGTTGATCTGTCAGGCTATGCATGGGAAGACGACGCGGTTGCATTGGCGCGCCGCGATGATGTGGATGTATTGATCGAAGTGATCGGTGGCGAAGACGGCCCTGCAAAGGCGGCTGTTGAAACCGCGCTGGCGAATGGTAAACATGTGGTCACGGCCAACAAAGCGTTGCTGGCAATCCACGGTCAAAATCTGGCGAGCCTTGCTGAAGAAAATAACGTGGCCCTGCGGTTCGAGGCGGCCGTTGCCGGTGGTATACCCATCGTCAAAGCGTTGACCGAAGGTTTGGCTGCCAACAAGATCGAACGCGTCATGGGCGTGATGAACGGCACATGCAACTATATCCTGACCGTCATGGAAGAAACCGGTGCCGATTACGCCGACGTTCTGCGCGACGCCCAGGAGCTGGGCTATGCCGAAGCAGACCCGACTGTTGACGTTGGGGGTTTTGACGCAGCCCACAAGCTGTCGTTGCTGGCCGCAACCGCCTTTGGCACCCAGGTCGATTTCGGCAACGTGAAGATCGAAGGGATCGAGCGTATC
>DFBD01000039.1 GCA_002367255.1 Rhodobacterales bacterium UBA3089
TTTGGGCGCGGCAATTATAACGACACGTTAATGCAAACGCTGGCGCAGAACGGGAACGGCACGGCGGCCTATATCGACACGTTGGCCGAGGCGCAAAAGGTGCTGGTGGACCAGATCGGCGGGGCGTTGTTTACCATCGCGCAGGACGTGAAAATTCAGGTGGAGTTTAACACTTCCGAGATCGCCGAATACCGTCTTATCGGGTATGAAACCCGCGCGCTGAACCGCGAAGATTTCAACAACGATGCGGTAGATGCGGGTGAGATCGGGGCGGGCCATACGGTTACCGCGATATACGAGATTACGCCTATCGGGTCCCCTGCTGTGATGGTTGACGACCTGCGTTATGGCACTAAGGAGGCAGGCAGCCTGAACACTGGCGAATATGCCTTCCTGAAGCTGCGGTATAAAAACCCGGGCGAGGACATCAGTAATCTGATCACAACGCCGATTATGCCGGACGCTGATGCGGGGCTTGGGGACGAGGTTGGTTTTGCAGCCGCCGTTGCCGGTTTCGGGCAGATACTTCGCGGCGATAACCTGATGCACGACTGGGAAGTCAGCGATGCGCGGACGTTAGCGCAGGCCAGCAAAGGCGAAGATCGGTTCGGGTATCGCGCGGAACTGATTACGTTGATGCGATTGGCTGAAAGTCTGGAATAAACTTCGGCCAGCAATGTGCGTTTGCTACCGGCTGCCATGATTGGTGGCCGGTATTTTCGTGCCCGTGATGTTTTGTTCGACAATCGTTTGCTCAACAGCTTTTCATCGTCTGGACCATCCTTTAGGTATGCGCTAGCGTGGGGCCAGATCGGGAACCGGCACTTGTAGGTTTCCACCCGTAAACAAGAGTGTTTGTATGAAAATCGCCATCGTCAGCTCTGCCATCATAGGGCAAACCGACCTGCTTATATCGAACGTGGCTGCCAAACTTGAGGCCGACGGAACACGCCTGTCTGGCGTCGTCAAAGTGCTGCACGATGAACCTGTCGGGGACCATCACTGCGACATGGATTTGCGTATTTTACCGGATGGCGGAACAGTACGCATCACACAATCCCTTGGTGAAGGGTCGAGCGGTTGCCGGTTAAACCCCGCCGCAATTGCCCAAGCTGTGGCGGCGACAGAACGGGTTGGCACAAATGATATCGACATGTTCATACTGAACAAATTTGGCCCACAAGAAGCTGAAGGCCGAGGGTTCTGCGACGCAATCGCCTCGGCGCTAGAAAGCGGAACACCTGTGTTGGTCGGCGTTGGTGGGGGGTGCCGCGAGGCGCTGGACGCATTCGTTGACGGCATGGCGGAGGTTTTACCGGCAGAACCAAATGCTATTCATCAGTGGTGCCAGACGGCTATCTCTGCGAGTTAAGCCTCTTCGAGACGATCTGTGGCTGGTGCCGGTTGAACCGACAGGTCGGTGATCCGTTTATAAAGATCATCCGACATGCTGTAGTCTATCGCGTCGAGCGACGGACGTAGTTGCTCAGCTGAGCGACCACTGATTATCGGTTGCGTGATACCTTTGTGCTGCGCGACCCAGCTTACGGCCAAAGTGATTGGGCTTACGCCCACCTCTGCCGCAAGTTCCGACAGGTTGTTTGCTGTTTCATGCATCCACTCAACACCGTAACGGGTTTTATAATACTGGTCGTCCAGTAGGCGCCCGCCTAAACCGGATGCGTATTTTCCAGTCAAAAGCCCACCACCGAGGGGCGAATATGGCGCAACATTGAAACCCTCGCTGATGGCCATTGGCAGGATCTCGACTTCGGCCTGCCGTTTCACGAGGTTATACATAGGCTGAAGAATATCGATGCGAATGCCAAGATTTTGCGCGATGCATGCAGCCTTCATCGTTTGCCATGCGGAAAAGTTTGAAACGCCTATGTAACGGAAAAGCCCTGCTTCGCGCAGCTCTGCCAAGGCTGCGATCGATTCCTCAAGCGGCGTATCCTCATCCCATTTGTGGAGGTAAAATATATCCACCGTGTCCATGCCAAGACGTGTGCGGCTTTCATCAAACTGGGCACGAATGTTGGCCGAACCGGAACCGCCAACCGAAGCGCATTTCGTAGCAATCACCAGATCGTCACGCTCGTGCTTGGCGAACTGCCCGAGCAGCGTTTCAGAACGCCCTTCGGTATATACATAAGCGGTGTCGAAAAAGTTAATGCCAGCGGCGCGGCTGGCATCATACATTTCACGGCTTTGATCCGCATCCGCTTTGCCGCCAAATTGCATGGTGCCAAAGGAAAAGCTTGATACCGGAAGGCCGGAAGGGGTGGTAAGGGCAGTAGCTTTCATTGCTTTCTCCTGAAATCGGGAAGATATTTCCTCGCTCGCGGATAGGTTACTAGCTGCCCTTATCAATTTCTACGTATTAAAACCTACGCCACGGCGCCAATTGGTTTACTTAGGTCGATACCCTCGACCTCGGCATTATTAACCAATTCTTGCGTGTAGGTTTGCGCGGCCTTGGCCCATGCAACTTGTTCCAGTTTTTCCATGATCTGGTGTTTCACAGAGTCGAACGGCAGCTGTTGCCCCTCGGCTTTTTCATCCATGCGGATGATGTGAATACCAAAGCGTGTTTCAACCGGTTCAGGGTGCAAGTCACCAGCAGCGAGGACATCCAGAACCGTTTCGAATTCAGGAACCGTGTCACCAGTGCCGATTTGACCCAGAGTGCCGCCTGCATCTTTAGACGGACAATCGGAGTTGTTCTTGGCAATATCCGCAAACGCTTTCGGGTTTTTCTGGATGGTTGCGATGAACTCGGCCGCATTCTTCTTGGCAACCTCGCGGGCGTCCGAATCTTCGGGTTTAACCGCGAAAAGGATGTGGGCAGGTTGGAATAAGTTTGGCGAACGGAAGATTTCCTTGCGGGTGTCATAGATGAACTGACACTCGGTCGCGGAAACGGCAGGGATGTCCATTTCCTGTTCCAGAACCGAGCGGATCAGGGATTCGTCTTCGGTTTCCTGCTTGTCGCCTTCCAGCAGTTGCGGATCAGCTTTCAGGCCAAGACGGCCAGCTTCTTGCAACAGCAATGCGCGGATGACCATCGCACGTGCGGCGGCTTTCCATGCCCAGCCGGGTTTGTCCTGCGGGGCGTTGTGGTTTTGCGCCTCGGCTGCGATTGCCGCCGAGGGAATGATTTCGCCGTTGACGATAACGTCTGGCATTAGGGGGTTCATTAGCTTTTTCCCTTACGTGTACGAACGATTTGGTACCCCGGACGCCATAAGTAGCGAACAGGAACCGACAACATGTGAACCAACCGTGTGAACGGGAACACAAGGAAGATCGTCAAACCGAAGAAGATGTGCAGTTTGAACAGAATGTTTACGTCTTTGATGTAGCTTGCAGCGTCACCGTCGAATGTAAAGATACCGCCCGCCCAGTGCATGAACTTGGTCATCTCGTGCCCGTCCAGATGGCCGAGGCTGACGAAGATTGTCATAAGGCCAAGGATTACCTGAGCAAGCAGCATCAACAGGATTGCTGAATCCGCAAACGAGCTGCGTGCCCGAATACGTTCATCAAACATCCGGCGATGTGCCAGCATTAGGCCACCGATCAGCATCGAGATGCCAGCTGATCCACCAAGAACGATAGCAATAATTTGTTTGACACCGTGGCTTACGCCCAACGCGTCCCAGATGGCGAGGGGCGTCAACAAACCAACCAGATGGCCTGCAAAAATCAACAGAACACCGACGTGAAAGAGGATCGAGCCCAAGATCAACTGTTTGCGACGCAAGAGTTGGCTGGAACTGGATTTCCAGGTGAAAGGGTCGCGCTCGTAGCGCACGATCGAGCCAACCGCCAGCACTGTTAGCGCGATGTAGGGGTAGGTACCGTATAGAAACTGATGCATTTCCGTCTCCTATTCGTTCATTGCAGCGGTTGGCTGCATATTGGCGGGGGTGTCCATATTGGCCAGAATGTCCCGTGATACAGGGCAGCCAGCGTTGGGGTCGGGGCCGAAAGTGATTTCGGCTTCTTCCCAGACATCATCCAAGGCTTCGAGATCTTCCGGATTGTCGTCTTTGACGCTTAGAAGTTCCTGAACCATTTCGCTGGACGCTTCGACACCTGCGAATTCAGCCAACGCGGCCAGAACGGCGGCATAGTTGCTTTCGCGGCGGTGCAGACGTTCAGTCAAGGCGGCGATAATATGACCTGCGTCTTCCAGCATTTCTTTCGCCTCAACCATTGGGCGTGTGGAAAGGAATTCCAGCAAGATTGGCAGGTGATCCGGCAGCTCTGTGCTGACCAGATCGAAACCACCGGCACGGTATGTGTCCAGTAGATCAACCATCGCAGGACCACGGTCACGGCTTTCACCGTGCACGTGTTCAAACAGGTTAAGCGACAGGGTGCGGGAACGATCGAACAGCAGAACGAAGCGCTCTTGCAGCTCGTACACATCGAAACGTTCCATGTCAGCCAACAGAGGTTGGATGGCAGCGACGGCATCCTTTGAAAGGATACCCTCGCTTGCCAACACTTCACCAATCTCGCCGGCGGCAGCCTTAAGATCGGAACTCGGATAGCTTAGCAGAACCGAGAGGGCTTTGAACGTAACACTCATCTTGCACCCCCTGTCGGAACGACGAATTTACGCGAACCGAAGATCTTCTTGCCGCTGTTGCCGGTGGAACATCCGTTACCGTCGGTAAAGCCACATCCGCCACGCATGTCGTATGCATCCTCGACAGCTTCACGGTGCGTTGTGGGCACTTTGAAGCGTTCCTCGTAGTCTGCAATCGCCATGATTTTGTACATGTCTTCGATCTGCAACGGAGTCAGGCCAACTTGTTTGGCGATACCCAGATCAACAACACCATCAACCGTTTTAGCGCGCATATAACCACGCATTGCCAGCATCCGTTCCAGCGCCGTGACCACGGGGGCCTCGTCACCAGCGGTCAGCATATTGGCGAGGTATTTCACCGGAATACGCAAGGATGACACGTCTGGCATGTTGTTGTTGGTAGCAATCGCACCAGCTTCGGCCGCATTCTGGATAGGGCTGAGTGGCGGGATATACCAAACCATTGGCAATGTGCGGTATTCGGGATGCAGCGGGAAGGCAATCTTCCAGTCCATCGCCATTTTCCACACAGGGCTGTCTATCGCGGATTTGATCCAAGCCTCAGGGATGCCTTCCTCGCGGGCGGCGGCCTGAACTTCGGGGTCGTTGGGGTCAAGGAACACGCCAAGTTGGGCGTCGTATAGTTCCTGTTCACCTTCAACCGAAGCGGCTTCTTGAATCTTGTCTGCATCATAAAGCATCACGCCCAAGTAGCGGATACGACCAACGCAGGTTTCCGAACATACAGTTGGCAGACCGGATTCAATACGAGGGTAGCAGAATGTGCATTTCTCGGATTTGCCGGATTCCCAGTTGTAGTAAATCTTTTTGTACGGGCAGCCCGATACACACATCCGCCAACCGCGACATTTGTCTTGGTCGATCAGAACGATACCGTCGTCCTCGCGTTTGTAGATCGCGCCCGATGGGCAGGATGCTACGCAGGCAGGGTTGAGGCAGTGTTCGCAAAGGCGTGGAAGATACATCATGAAAGTATTTTCATACTCGCCATAGATTTCCTTCTGGATGCCATCGAAGTTGTAGTCTTTCGAGCGCTTCTCGAACTCGCCACCAAGAATTTCTTCCCAGTTTGGACCCCATTCGATTTTTTCCATCCGTTCGCCAGTGATCCGCGAACGAGGGCGTGCCGTAGGGAACGCATCCATTTCAGGAGCCGACTTCAGGTGGTCGTAATCGAAATCAAACGGCTCGTAGAAGTCGTCAATTTCCGGCAGGTCCGGGTTGCCGAAGATATTCGCCAAAATCCGCCATTTCGCGCCCTGTTTAGGGTGCAGTTTGCCAGATTTTGTGCGCGTCCAGCCGCCATTCCAGCGCTTTTGGTTTTCCCAGTCTTTGGGGTAACCAATGCCGGGTTTGGTCTCGACGTTGTTGAACCAAGCGTATTCAACACCGTCGCGGCTGGTCCAGACGTTCTTACAAGTGACGGAGCAAGTGTGACACCCGATACATTTATCGAGGTTAAGCACCATGCCTATTTGTGCACGAACTTTCATTAGCTCTGCCCTCCTTTTGCCGGCTCGTCGAGCCAGTCGACTTTCACCAGTTTACGTACAATCACGAATTCATCGCGGTTGGAACCAACTGTGCCGTAGTAGTTGAACCCGTAGGAAAGCTGGGCATAGCCACCAATCATATGAGTAGGTTTAAGCGTCGTTCTGGTAACCGAATTGTGGATACCACCACGAAGCCCTGTCTGTTCGGACCCCGGCACGTTCACGATTTTTTCTTGCGCGTGATACATGAACAAGGTGCCTTCTTTCATCCGCTGCGAAACAACTACGCGGGCCGTTAGCGCACCGTTGACGTTGTAAGCTTCGACCCAGTCATTATCGACCAGTTGGGCTTTCTTGGCGTCAATTTCAGACATCCAGACCACAGGGCCACCACGGTTGAGCGTCAGCATCAACAGGTTGTCCGAGTAAGTGGAGTGGATACCCCATTTCTGGTGCGGTGTGATGAAGTTCAGCACCACATGTGGCTCGTTATTCTGCTCGGCTGTGTTCACGTCTTTGGTGATCGTTTTCAGATCGACCGGAGGACGGTAAGTACAGAAACCTTCGCCGAATGCACGCATCCACAAGTGGTCTTGGTAAAGCTGTTGACGACCAGACAAGGTGCGCCAAGGGATCAGCTCGTGGACGTTGGTGTAACCAGCGTTGTAGCAGACTTCTTCGCTTTCAATTCCCGACCATGTCGGGCTGGAAATAATCTTGCGAGGTTGTGCAGCGATATCGCGGAAGCGGATTTTCTCATCCTCTTTCGGTTTGGCCAAGTGCGCGTGTTCACGACCCGTAGCTTTGGACAGTTCGTCCCAAGCTTTGACCGCAACTTCGCCGTTGGTTTCAGGGGCCAGCATCAGGATCATCTCGGCGGCATCAATGGCCGTGTCGAGTTTCGCCAAGCCTTTGGTAGCACCTTCGTCCGTAACAACACCG
>DFBD01000129.1:0-8079 GCA_002367255.1 Rhodobacterales bacterium UBA3089
CAGATATTCGGGTTACGGCTACAAACCGGATTGCCATCACGATTAAGATGTGGGGACATCATCCCCTCAACGCCCAAATCAATAACCCAATGCTCACAACCATCGGGGTCAATCCAGATTGCGGCTTGAAGTTCCCCCGTAATTTCCGCTTGCGAAGCCAGCGGCGCCATGGAGGTAAATAGGCCCAAAAGCAGGGCGCTCATGTAAGGTTTCATAATGTTCTGCCTCAAGTTTCCGATCATTAATGCCGGTGTTCCCGTCAGCGTAACACATTAAATTCTATTTGTTAATCCATTACTTACACAGCAAATACATGTGACATCAAAGTCACACTTGGCACTTATATTTTCTCCGCCGAAAGCGAGTTCCGCTCCGTCGCGACGACCTTAACATTCACGACCTTGCCAATATCGGACGGGTCACCCAGAAAATGCGTCGCATGCAAATACGGCGACTTGCCAATCACCTGCCCTGTCTCGCGCCCCAGCTTTTCGACCAGTACCGGCAAAGTCCGCCCGATCATGCTGTTCTGAAATTCCACCTGATGGCTGGTCAACAACGCCTGAAGGCGGTGCAAACGCTCCGTCTTTACGCTTTCCTCTACATGCGCGCGATCCGCCGCAGGCGTTCCTGGCCGTGGCGAATACTTGAAACTATACGCCTGCCCGTACCGAACCTCCTCGCACAAATCCATCGTTGCCTGAAAATCCGCCTCGTCCTCTCCGGGGAAGCCCACAATAAAGTCGCCCGACAGCATAATGTCAGGCCGCACCACCCGCATACGCTCCAACACCTTCAGATAATCCGCCGCCGTATGCTTGCGGTTCATCGCCTTCAAAACCTTGTCCGAGCCCGACTGCACCGGTAAATGCAGATACGGCATCAGTTTTTCCACCTCGCCATGCACCGCAATCAGATCATCCGCCATGTCGTTGGGATGCGAGGTCATATACCGGATCCGCTCCAGCCCGTCGATCTTGGCCAGCTCGCGGATAAGGCGTGGTAATGTCCAGTCATCCGCCAGATACGCATTCACATTCTGCCCTAACAGGCTGATCTCAACGACACCGCGTTCCACCAGGTCCCGCGCCTCGGCCATCAAGCGTTCAGGGGCGCGCGAAACCTCGGCCCCGCGCGTGTAGGGCACTACGCAAAAAGCGCAAAACTTGTCGCAACCCTCCTGAACCGTCAAAAATGCGGCAGGCGCACGACGCGCCTTGGTACCACGCGGCAGAAACTCGAACTTGTCTTCCTCGGGGAATTCCGTGTCCAGAACCTGCACCCCGTTCCCCGCCTTTTCAGCCATCTTTGGCAAACGGTGATAAGCCTGAGGACCCACAACCAGATCAACCATCGGCTGGCGGATCATTATCTCTTCGCCCTCGGCCTGCGCTACGCATCCAGCCACACCGATTTTCAGATCAGGGTTGGCGTCCTTCAGCGGACGATACCGGCCAAGTTCAGAATAAATCTTCTCCGCCGCTTTTTCGCGAATATGACAGGTGTTCAGCAAAATCATATCCGCCTGCTCGGGCGAATCCACAGTAGTATAGCCGTCTGCACCCATCGCATCGACCATCCGCTCGCTGTCATAGACATTCATCTGGCAGCCATACGTCTTGATAAACAGTTTTTTTGTATTGGACATCATCGCACCTGTTTCACATTTCGCCTTCGTCTACAACTTTGCGATTTCCGGCGCAATGGAACGATTTTCGCTTCCAGCACTGGGGGGTTATTTGCTAAACAGGTGTTGAACACTGTGAAAGCCCGATATGCCTCTCCAAGAACTCGATCGATTCCTGCGTACAAATGGCGCCAACCTGCCATCCCCCATTGCCGTACTTTTTGCCGAAGACGACATAGAGCTGGCGGGAACAATCGATCACCACGCCAAAATGGGCTTTGGTACAATTCTGGTAATAGGCGACGTCGCCGAGCTAAACCCCGAAGGCGTCCACCTGTTTCCCGCACAGCTAAACCGTCTGGAAGATTCAGTAGATGCGTTAAACAAAGTCATCGCAGCCTGTCCCGGAAAATGGATTTATTACGCCTTCAACGCCGAATACCTCTACTTCCCCTATTGCGAAAACCGTACCATCAATGACGCGATAACCTTCATGGAGGAAGAACGCCGCACCGCCGTTTTCACCTATGCCATCGACCTTTACCCCGAAAACCTGTCCGATCACGGCAACGGAGTCGACGTGGGTTCCGCCCAACTGGACCGCAACGGATACTACGGGCAGGAACGTTTCGTCGACGGCGAAGTCGTCGCGCGCCAACCCGAAATCTTCGGCGGCCTACGTTGGCGGTTCGAGGAACACATCCCATGGGAAAAACGCCGTATAGACCGCATCAGCCTGTTCAAAGCCATGCCCGACCTTGAAATCGGCCCCGATTTGCGCCTAAGCGACCCCGAAATGAACACCATCGCATGCGAATGGCACAACAACATGACCATCGCCGTCATGTCATTCCGCGTTGCCAAGGCCCTGATGCACAACCCCGGTTCCGCTGATGACATCGACGGTTTCCACTGGGGCGGCAGCCGCAAATTCGAGTGGAACTCCACCCAATTGATGGAACTCGGGTTCATGGAACCGGGCCAGTGGTTTTGAACAACCTGCGCCTAAATCTTACGGCAGGAAGCGCCTCGGTTCTGGTCGCCCTCCTGCTGGTTGCGCTGAAACTCTGGGCGTTGGGTCAAACCGGATCGCTGTCCATCGCCGCCAGCCTCACGGACTCAGCTCTCGACCTGATCGTTTCGCTCACCGGCCTGCTGGCAATTCTCTACGCTGCCCGCCCCGCCGACGATGACCACGCTTTTGGGCATTCCCACGCCGAAGACCTCGCTGCACTGGCCCAAGGCATATTGGTAACCGTTTCCGCCACGGTCATCGGCTGGTCCGCAATCGAACGACTTCTTTCCGACACACCCCCCGCCTTGGCAGACGAGGGCGCAGGCATGGTCGCCATGACCATATCCATCACCCTGACAATTGCGTTAATCCTGTGGCAACGCCGCGTCGTATCGAAAACCGGCAACCGCGTCGTGGCCGCCGACAGCTTGCACTACACCGCCGATCTTTTGCCAAATCTGGGGGCCATAATTGCCCTCCTCGCCTCATCCGCCTTCGGGCTAGTCGCGGTGGACAGCGTCATCGCGCTTGCTGCCGCCGTGTTACTACTGTTCGGCGCATGGCGCATCACCAAAGCCGCCTTCGACGCCCTGATGGACCGCCGCGCCGACCCCGAAAGCATCGCCAAAGTCGAGGCCTTGGTGGCCAACTGGCCCGGCGTGCTTGGCTACCACGACCTAAAAACCCGCACCTCCGGCAACCGTATATTCGTGCAAGTCCACATCGAACTGGACGGTTCGCAAAGTTTAGAAAAAGCCCACGGCATCGGCGCGGGCCTAAAGCACGAAATCCTGCGCGTCATGCCCAACGCCGACGTCCTGATCCACAAAGACCCGGCGGGCGATCCGTTGTCGCCTAATCGGACGACATGACCGCCGCGCACATCAAAACTTGCCGTTGTCATTTTTCCATTCACTGCGCGGCGCGATGGTTTCGTTAGTGTCCCAATGCTCCACCAGTTTTCCACTGGCAACGCGGAACAAATCGTAGAACGCAGTATGCACACCTCTCAACTGGCCTTCGCTCACGCATAAAACGAAATTTCCCTCTGCCAAAACACGGTGAACGCATTGATAATCGATTTGTCTCTGACCACCCTTCACAACACCGAGCTCTGCTCTAAGGGAGGACAGGCCATCGTCAAAACGCGGATTGTGTTCTGTAAAGGCGTCGGTATCGATAAAGTCCGTCAGTTTGTTCAATTGCCTCGCAACCAATACATCTTCTGCAAACGACTGCACAATTGATCGGTTGCGCTCGGTCAGGTCGTGGTCGCTAGCATCGGTCGGACCATCCACCATACTATGACCCGATTGGTTCGGCCCCGTTCGTTCTTGGATGTTGTCCCAATGCTCAACGGCCTGACCATTCTGGAAACGAAATACTTCAAAACAAATTTTTCTGCTCGCGAAGTCGTATTCCATATGGGCGAAAACAAACTCACCATCCTCAAATCCCCTGACCATATTCACCCGAGGCTCTGTTTCCGAAAGACGCTTGAACAGCGACGCTAGGCCTTCGCTACCTTCATGTGTCTGCGGGTTATGCTGGATGTATTTTGCTTCATTGACCACAGCAATTGGCCCGGGTTCGCCTGTCTCTATGCTCTTTAGCAAATCCCTAATTTGATTCTTTTTAGTAATCGTCATCCACTGACCCTTTTCGAAAAATTCCGATGTGTAGCTTTCGGAACCGTAGGCTGGGTGATCCACCCACCACCACGCTCAATCCAACCCGCGACCCTTCAACAAAGCCTCGACTTTGGGCAAAGATCCGCGAAACGCCGTGTACAGCTCCGCCGCGTCCTTCGACCCGCCCGCCGTGTAAATATGCTCCGCCAACCGCGCCGCCGTATCAGGATCAAAAACATCGCCCGCTTCCTTGAACGCGGCGAAGGCATCCTCGTCCATCACTTCGGACCACATATAAGAATAATACCCGCTGGAATATCCGTCCCCCGAAAACACATGCTGAAAATGCGGTGTCGCATGGCGCATGGTAATCGCAGGCGGCATTCCCAACCGTTCCAGCGTCGCCGCTTGCGCCGCCATCGGGTCGCCCAAAGCATTCGTGTGAAAATCCAGGTCAACGATGGCCGAAGCCGTATATTCCACCGTCGAAAACCCCTGATCGAAGTTTTCCGCCGCCTTCAAACGATCCAGCAAATCCTGCGGCATCGGCTGCCCCGTTTCCACATGCAACGCATGTTTGGTCAACACTTCGGGTTCGCTTAGCCAGTGTTCATAAAGCTGGCTTGGCAGCTCAACGAAGTCACGCGACACAGACGTGCCGGAAATGAACGAATACGTCACATCCGACATTAACGAATGCAGCGCATGGCCAAACTCGTGGAACAACGTCCGTGCGTCGTCAAACGTCAACAACGCCGCCTCGCCCGCTGGCGCCTTGGCAAAGTTGCAGACGTTCACTGTAATCGGCCGCACCTCGCCCCCCAGTTTCGATTGCGCCCTGAAGCGCGAGCACCAAGCCCCCGACCGCTTGCTAGACCGCGCGAAATAATCCCCGATGAATACACCTATATGGCGGTCACCTTTCGTAACTTCCCATGCCCGAGCATCGCCGTGATAAAGCGGCACGTCCAGCGGTTTAAATGACAGCCCAAACAAGCGGTTCGCCACGTCAAACGACGCCTCGATCATCGCATCCAGTTGCAAATACGGCTTCACCTCGGCCTCATCCAGATCGTATTCGGCCTTTTGCAAAATCCCAGCGTAATGCCGCCAATCCCAAGGGGCCAGATCGCCGTTCACGCCGTCCGCCCGCATCAATTCTGTCAGCTTTGCCGCATCGCGCTCCGCCGCTGCCTTCGCAGGTTCCCACACGGCCATTAACAATTCCCTAACCGCCTCGGGCGTTTTTGCCATCTCGTTGTCCAGCTTGAAGGACGCGAAATCCTTGAAGCCCAGCAACGCGGCCCGTTCGCGGCGCAACTCCAACGTCTCGGCCACCGCCGCGATGTTGTCGGTCTCGCCCCCGTTTTCACCACGTGCAACCCATGCCTTGAACGCAATTTCACGCAAATCGCGACGGGTCGAGAACTGCAAAAACGGCACAATCAACGACCGCGACAGCGTTATCACATACCCCTCGCCCCCTCGATCCTTGGCCGCCTGCGCCGCCGCCGAAACCAGCGAATCCGGCAACCCTGCCAGATCGCCCTCAGCCAACGCCATTTCCCAAGACTTCTCGTCCGCCAGAACATTCTGCGAAAACGCCGTCCCTAACGAGGCCAACCGCTGCATGATCCCTTTCAACCGCTCCCGCGCCTCGGGCTGCAACGCGGCCCCTGCTCGCACAAACATCCGGTTATACAATTCCAGCACCCGCGCTTGCTCGGCATCCAAACCAGCGGCACTAACCGCCGCGACCCGTGCAAACAACGCCTCGTTCATCAACGTTTCCGCCGAAAATGCCGCTAACTTTGGCGCCAAATCCCGCTGCAATGCCTCTAGCGCATCATTCGTATTGGCACCCGCAAGGTTGAAAAACACGCCCGCGATACGCTCCAACGATGCCTCCGCTTGCTCCATCGCCTCGATCGTATTTGCAAACGTCGGCGCGTCGCCCGCCCCTGCAATTGCATCAACTGCCGCCCGCGCCTCAACAAAAGCCACCTCGAACGCAGGTCCAAAATGTTCATCCTTAATCAAGTCAAACGGCGGAATTTCGAAAGGCGTATTCCATTCCTGAAGAAGCGGGTTATCGGTCATGTGTTGTCCATTTGCTAAATACTTTCCCAATCACTGTGCGGTTTTCCAAACTTTCTTGCAAGGTACAAGACTTTTTTCGACGGAACCAATCCGCTGCATGGTTGGCCTTGCTCGACTCTTCTTGAAGCCGTGATGTTTACGCACACCTACGTGGCATAAGCGGCCATGTCGTTTTCTCGTCTTGCGAAGTCGGCTTGATATAGACGCGCGGTGTGCAACGGGGTTAACTGCACGTGAAATAACCGGAGGTGCCCCATGAAAACTAACGTGAAAGCTTGTGTCGTTGGCGGCGGTGTCGTCGGCGCATCCATCGCCTACCATTTGGCCAAAGCGGGATGGGACGATGTAATCCTGCTGGAACGCGACGAGCTAACCTCAGGCTCCACATGGCACGCCGCTGGCCTGCTGCCACTGTTCAACATGGGTTACGCCACGACCCACATCCACGACTATTCGGTTAAATTCTACAAAGAACTAGAAGCCGAGACAGGCCTGAACGCCGGCTTCTCCGTGGTCGGCAACCTGCGCATGGCCCAAACCGATGAACGCATGGACGAGTACAAACTCTACGCCACCACCGCTGATTCCGTGGGCGTTGAATACGAATTTCTGACACCGGAGCAGGTCAAATCCCGTTGGCCCCTGATAAAAACCGAAGACCTGAAAGGCGCGCTCTATCACCCGACAGACGGGTACATAAACCCCGCCGACGTCACCATGGCCATGGCCAAAGGGGCACGCCAACGCGGTGTAGAAATCATTCGTAAGCGGCAGGTCGACAGCTATGAGTGGACGGGCACCGAATGGATCGTGCGCGGCACGGTTATGGTCGAGAAAGGCGGTAACCTTATCCCCTCCGAAGAAACCTTCGAAATCCACGCCGAACACGTTGTGACTGCCACGGGCAACCACGCGCAGCGCACGGCCAAACAGCTGGGCATCAAAATACCCGCCGTCCCTGTTGAACACACATTCATCGTCACCGACGTTGACCCCGCCCTGCAAGCTTATCGCGAAGCCGGCAACCCCGAGCACCCCGTGATCCGCGACGCCGACGCCCAGTCATATGTACGCGAAGAACGAGGCGGCTGGATCCTCGGCACATACGAACGCAACGCCCCCGCCCGCTTCGAATACGGCGTACCCGACAGCTTTCGCGCCGACCTTTTCCCGCTTGATCTGGAACGGATCGAAAGCCAGTACATGGCCATGATCCACCGCATGCCATCTTGCGAAGAATCCGGCCTGAAAGACGATTTCAACGGCCCGATCTGCTACACACCAGACGGCAACCCGCTGGTCGGCCCCGCCCCCGGTTTGGAAAACATGTGGCTGGCCGAAGGTTTCTCTTTCGGCATTACCGCCGCGGGCGGTACCGGTTACTACCTCGCGCAAATGATGGTCGACGGCGAAGCCGACATCGACATGGCATCCCTAGACCCGAAACGCTACGGCGACTGGATGACAACCGAATACGCCGCCCGCAAAAACGAGGAATGCTACGAACACGTCTACATCCTCCACCACCCTGACGAAGAACGCGAAGCCTGCCGCCCCCTGCGCACCGCGCCATGTTACGACCGCATGAAATCCGCAGGCGCCCAGTTCGGCGTCGTCAACGGAATGGAGCGCCCGAACTACTTCGCCCCCGAAGGCTTCAGCGATCACGCAAGCCGCTCCTTCCGCCGTGGCGGCTGGTGGCAACA